>CAZZAQ010000458.1:0-4571 GCA_964652165.1 uncultured Bifidobacterium sp. | reverse complement strand
GGCTTTCGCAATGTCATCCTGCTCACGCTCGGCACGGGCGTGGGCGGCGCGATCATCGCCGATGGGAAACTGCTGCGGGGCGCGTTTGGCAAGGCGGGGCACCTGGGCCACCTCTGCCTCGACCCGCGGGGTCGGCCGGACGTTTGCGGCATGCCGGGAAGCCTTGAACTCGCCATCGGCAATTGCACCATCGGCAGGCGCACCGGTGGCCGATTCCAAACCACCCACGATCTGGTGGCGGCGTCTAGTGCCGGCGACGCATTGGCTAGGGACATTTGGCTCGGCTCCGTCCGCGCGCTGGCGTGCGCGATTGGTTCCTTCGCCAACATCGTCGATCCCGAAGCCGTCATCATCGGCGGCGGCATCGCGCGTTCGGGCGCGGCGCTCTTCGAGCCGCTGCAACAATTCCTCGATGAGGTGGAATGGCGTCCCGGCGGCGGGCGCGTGAAATTGCTGCCGGCCGCGCTGGGCGAACTGGCCGGGGCATACGGCGCCGCGTTCAACGCGCTGCGCGGCGGTGAGTATTCGGGCTTTTCCTCCGCGGGCGCGGATTCCTAAGGCTGGGCAGCTCGATCCAACCACGAATGGACACAAATGAACACGAATCCATCCGGCCGAATCGAGGACACGGATTCTCGCGGATTCAATTCGTGTTAATCCGTGAAATCCGTGTCTGTTCCATTCGTGTCGATTCGTGTCCATTCGTGGTTTTCCAAGCGGTTCTTTCTCGTTAGACTGCTCGCGCGATGAGCCCAAGCGCCGACTACCTCCATCACTGCCGCCAATTGCTCGCCACCGTCGAGCGCCAGCAGCCCGCCATCGAGCAGGCGGCGGACTGGTTCGCGGCGACGATCCTCGCCGGGCGCATGGTGCACCTGTTTGGGTCGGGACACAGCCGCATCCTCGTCGAAGAGATGTGGCCGCGATACGGGTCATTCCCCGGCTTCAATCCCATCGTCGAACTCTCCTTGAGTTTCCACAATCTCGTCGTCGGTCCGAACGGCCAGCGCCAGGCTATGTTCCTCGAAAACGTCTCCGGGCTGGCCGAGCGGATCCTGCGGAACTTCGACCTCTCGACGCAGGACTCGGCGCTCGTCGCTTCGTCGAGCGGCTGCAACGTTGTGCCGGTGGAAATCGCCGAGGGCTTTCGCCAGCACGGCATCCGAGTCGTCGCCATCATCAGCCGCCGCCACTCCGACGCCACCCAAAGCCAGCGCGCGGATGGGAAAAAGCTCCAGGACTTCGCCGACCTGGTGCTCGATACGGGCGCGCCCATTGGCGACGCGATGGTGAAAGTGGACGGCCTCGACACTCCGGTCGCGCCCGGCTCGACCATCGGCGGCTGCCTTCTGGTGAACTCGATCAAAGCCGAAGTGGCCGCCCGCCTCACGCGCGCCGGCCAGCCGCCGACCGTGCTCACCGCTGGCGCCATCGTCGGCGCTGCGCGGGCGACGGAACTTTTCGAAGCCGCCTATGACGAGCACGCACGAAGGCTGGCGAAGCTCTACCAAAATATTGGCGGTGCCAACGAATGAGTTAGCCGCGAAAGAACACAAAGAGCGCGAAGAAACATTCCTCTTTGGGTTCTCTGCATTCTATTGCGGCAATCAAAAATCATGAACGAGCAACCATTACGAACGACTGTCATCGGCAGTTACCCGTTCCCAAGCTGGCTGGAGTTCGCCTCGTGGCACCTCGAAAAGTTCGGCCAGGCCGACCGATCTGAGTTGATCGAGGACGCCGTGACCGTCGCCCTCCGCGACCAGTTTGATGCCGGCCTCGATGTGATTACCGACGGCGAGCAGACGCGTCTCGACTTCAACCTCAGCTTCTATGGATTTCTCGAGGGCATCGAGCTGGAGTCCGCCTCGCCCCGGCGATTCGGTCCTCCGGCGCACGACCAGCGTGGCAAGCACAAAGTCAGCGGTGAATTGCGCGCCTCTCGCGGGCTCGGCACGGTCGAGGATTTTGCGCGCCTCCAACGCCTGACCCAATCGGTAATCGGCAATCGCCAATCGGCAATTACCCTCAAGGCCAGCGTCCCCGGCCCCTACACCCTCAGCGGCCGGCTGTCGCCCAACGAACGGTACAAGGACCGCTGGGCGCTGACCGAGGCGCTGCTCCCCATCGTGCGCGCGGAACTGGAAGGGCTGCTCAAGGCCGGCTGCCGCGAGATCACCGTCGATGAACCCTCGATGAGTTGTTACGCGCACCAGGAGGATCCGAAGCGCTTCGTGGACATTTTCAACCGCACTGTCGAGCCGATCGTCGGCAAGTGCCGGCTCTCGACGCACCTCTGCTTCGGCAATTACAAGGCGCGCGCGATCGGGCCGCGCCGTTACGCGCCGATGTTCCCCGCGTTCCTCGAACTGAAGCTCGATGAGATTCACGTCGAGATGGCGAGCCGCGAGTTTGCCGAGTTGGAAATCATCGGCGCAATCGCCAAGCGCCACGACGTGGCTGTGGGCATCATCGACGTGAAGAGCTATTACGTCGAAACGCCCGAGGACGTCGCGAGCCGGGTCCGCGCCTGTCTCAAACACGCGCCGGCCGATCGGCTGTCGTTCGCGCCGGACTGCGGCTTGAGCCAAACCGCGCGCTGGGCGGCAAGGCAGAAGCTGAGGAACCTGGTCGCGGGTGTCCGGATCGTCCGACAGGAACTGGGGCTCACCAGATAGCAGCGCGTTCAAACACTGTAGCGGCGCTCTGTGAGCGCCGTGGGCAACCAAAATCCTCGGGTACTCTCGGCGGTCACAGACCGCCGCTACAGGGGTGCCGGATATCTAATCGGGCTGCTGGTCCGCGCGGGACCCTACGGCGCGCCCACACCCACGCGGTAAAACCGCGCCGGGCCGGCGTTCGTATCGGTGAGCGTGCGCGGCCCGCCCGTGCCGGGAACACCTGTCTGGCCCGGCACCGCGACGAGTGTGTTGCTGCCGGCCAGGTTCGTGCTGGCCATCAGGGTGTAAAGCCGGTTCGCGGAACTGAGGAAATGCACGGTCGTCGATGGGCTCTTCGAAATCCCCGTTAGCAGAAAGTACGACTGCGGGTCCGTCGGGTCGGTGTCCGCCATCCATTCCTCGAAGGTGCTCTGGGGATCCCCGTCCGGATTGCCCCCGGCCACGGACGGATCGACCGGATTCAAGCCGAACTGCCGGCACCAGCCATCGGGGATGCCGTCGCCGTTGGAGTCGGCGGTGGCCAGCAGAAATTCGTGCGCGCCGATGTCGTAGCGTGCGGCGCCGTCGCCGTTCCCGTCGAGCGGACGGGCCACGCCGTCGAAGTCATCGGTCAGGGCGAAGACGAAGTTTGTCGCTATGGCGGCGGCATTGGTGCCGGCGTCGATGCAGGGCGAAGCGGGAAGGAGCCGGTAGTTATTCGTGGAAAGGTTGACGAATTGCGGATTGGCGTTGATCAGCCCCGGACCCCACAGGAGCGTCGAGTTGGCCGAGACCGTCGAACCGGCCTGGCCGCCTTCGACGTTGCACGAATAAACGACGGCGTGCGACCCGAGATCGTTCGTATAGGGACTGTCGGCCAACTCGAAGGGAATCGGGCAATCCCAAATGGCGCAGTTGATGATTGTGGCGCGGCCGCTGCCCGGGAACAGACAGTAGGGCTCGCCCCAGCGGGCAGTGTGGTCGAAAAAGCGGACTCCACGCTGGCAGTTGACGATCGTGTTGTTCGCGATGAGCGCGTCGCACTGGTTTTGCACCGAGATGCCCGCGCTGGAGCAGTTGTAGATGAGGTTGTTGAAGACGATGGGCGCGCATTTGTCGCGCAGCACGATCCCGTGGTCGTCGCTGCCGTTGACGATGTTGCCGTAAATGATGGCCGAACAGCGGGTGGGGTTGATCTTGTCCTCGTGGCCGGGCAGGAACGTGTTGAAGCGGATGACGGGCGGGGGCGTGCTTTCGCCGTACAGGTCCACGTCGTCGTTGTCGCCGCGCTTGTCGGAGAACGTGCAATGTTCAACCAGGACGTAAGAGAACCGCGTGTGAACGCCCTGGCCGATGGAGGTGAATCGGCTGTTCCAGACGTGCGCGGAAGCGGCGCCCGGATACTGGACGTCGTCGGCGATGATGGCGATGGCGTCACCATCCCTGGCGCCGGTGCTGTAAGGCAGGTTTTGAAACGTGCAACCCTCGATGTCGAGGTGGGTGTCGAGCGCGACGACGGCTTCGTGGTAGGTGCGCGGCAGCGGAGGCGAGTTGGTGTCGCAAGGGGTGGTGTACAAGTAGTAGTTCTGGTGATCGCCGGTGCTGTTGGCGAATTCGATTATGCAATACCCCAGCCGGCTGGGCTGTGCGCGCACGAAGAAGAGCCGGCCCCAGTTGGTGGTGGTCGTCGAGCGCGTGAAGGTAATGGGTTGGTTGCTCGTGCCGTTGGCCAGCAACTGCCCCTCCACGCGCAGGACGGCGGCGGTGTTCATCAGAATCCTCGCGCCGGGCGCGATCGTCACGACGACGTTGGACCGGATGTTCACCGTGCCGGAAATGAGGTTCGTGCCGGCCCAGGTGGCGCTGTTGGTTACGTCGCCCACAATGAAGTTGGTTTGTCCCATGGCGCCG
>CAZZAQ010000457.1:0-4573 GCA_964652165.1 uncultured Bifidobacterium sp. | reverse complement strand
CTGCCCGAACTCGCAGCCGGGACGGCTGCGCTACCTCGCCCGGCGACTTTGTCACAGGCCCTGCCCGGCCCAGACGCCGCACTGCCGCCGTCCTTGCAAATCCACCGGCGCCGGGCGCAAACTCCCGCCGAAAAGTCCGCTGCGACGAGATGACACGACGATGATCACTGAACTCACCTTGGAGAACTTTCGCGGCTTTCGTTCCCTGGAGTTGAAGGGGCTTAAGCGCGTCAACCTGATTGTCGGGCATAACAACGCAGGCAAGACCTCCCTGTTGGAAGCCATTTTTGCCGGATGCGCACCAAAGCGATTTGGAGAGCTGCCTGGATTGTTCCGGCAGACCCAAGGAAACTTAGAGACCCGTTACTTTCGTTGGCTTCTGCGAGATGGCACCCCTAACGATGTTGGCCGGTTAGTGATGCGAACGGGGACCACCAAGAATATTCTCCTGCTCGCCGGATCCACGGAGGCTCAAAACGCTCGCCCGGAAGTGCGTCACGCGCCGCCCCAATTTCAGACTCTCTACCGGGCCACACGCCTCACAGTGTTGCTAGATTTAAACCCAGTTAATTTGCCGTGCCGTGTCATTTCGGTGCATCACCGCAGTCCGCAATCTCTCATTGAACTCGTCGGCAAAGCCCACCGCAAAAAAGGCGGCGAAGAAACTTTGCAACACCTTCTTGCGACCGTTGACCCTCGGATTCAGAAAATCCGCATCGATCCAGGGGAACAGCAGGAGGGCAATCAATTAATTGTCGATATCGGCTTGAGCGAGCTAGTACCGATTTCCCAAGTCGGGCAAGGTGTTTATCGGTTGATGGCAATCTTAGGGGATATCATTGGCGAAGCTCCTGAAGTGGTCCTCATTGATGAGATCGAGAACGGTCTGCACCACTCCGTGCACGAACAAGTATGGAAAGGACTGGCAGAGACGGCTTCGAAGCTCAACGTCCAAGTTTTCGCCACGACCCACAGTGACGAATTTCTTCGCGCCGCCCACCGCGCCTTCAGCAGCCGCAAAGAATACGACTTTGGCGTCATCCAGCTCTTCCGGGTCGAATCCGGCGTCCAAGGACGCTTGCTTGACCAAAAGCACATCGAAGCCGCGCTGGCCGGTGACATCGAACTGCGGGACTGACCTCATGGCCGCCAGGGAGCTGAAGATGGAGGATTTTGACCGGGTGCTGGTCGTGGAGGGCTATTCCGATTTACTGTTTTACGCGGAAGTGTTGGAGAAGGTCGGAAAGCACGGCCAGGTTTTCATCAAGGCACTCGGCGGCAAATCGGACCTCAAAAACAAACTGGAAACGCTCGTCACGCCGAGCCTCCTGACCAAGGCGGCCCTTGGTTTCATCGTGGATGCAGACCATGATCCGTCGCAGACTCGACAATCCTTGGAGCAATTGTTGTCCCGCCTCGCGCAGCAAACCGTGGTCGATGGCAAGTGGACCGACGGAACGCCGAAGGTCGGCCTGTTCGTGGTGCCCGGCGGCAGCGCCAAAGGCGAAATCGAAACGCTCGTCTGGACCTCGTGGGCAAACGATCCGGCGAACGGCGCGCAGAAACAGTGCGTGGAGAGTTACGTGAAGTGCATGGGTTCGGCCGACGTTCACGCCCATAGTACAGACAAAGGGCTCATCGGCGCTCTTCTTGCCCTGCGGTCTGACGAAGACTCGCGGCTCGGCCCCGGCGCACGAGACAACGTCTTCGATCTGGGCCGGCCGGAACTCGAACCGTTGCGAGCGTTCCTGTCAGGTTTTTAGCATGGGGAATCGGTGGCAGATGTCTGAATCGAATGACCGCCCGCCGACGCTTGAATTCGCCCCGTCCCCCAGGCACGCTGCGCGCGCGATGAAATTCGCCGTGAACACTGCGCTGCTGCTTGCGGGCCTCCTGCCCGCTGCGGCCCAGGCGCCGCTGGGCCGGATGGACCGGGCTTGGATGTTCGGCGCCGAATACGTGCAGCTCGACGATTGGGCGCGCGCCAACGGCGGGCAGGCCCGTTGGGCCGTCCCCAAGCACGAGCTGAAAGTCGTCCTTCCCGCCGGCTCGCTCGCCTTCTCGGTCGATTCGCGGAAAATGACGCTCAAGGGAATCCATCTCTGGCTTTCCGCGCCGGTCGTGCTGCGCGGCTCGTCAGCATACGTGGCGGCGGCGGATTTCACCGGCACGATTCATCCGCTGCTGTTCGCGCCGAAGCCAGCCTTGGGGCGCCCGGTGCGGACGATCGTACTCGACCCCGGCCACGGCGGCAAAGATCCCGGCAACCAGGAAGGCCGGCGGCAGGAAAAGCAATACACGTTGCAACTCGCCAAGGACGTTCGCGACCTTCTGACCAAGGCGGGCTTCCGCGTTTGGCTCACGCGCAACTTCGATGCTTACCTTTCCCCTGAATTGCGCCCGCAGGTCGCCCGCCAGCGCGGTGCGGACCTGTTCATCAGCCTGCACCTCAACTCCGCCGACGGTCCCGGTGGTTCGGCGGTGAAAGGCGCGGAAGTTTACTGCCTGACTGCGGCCAATGCCTATTCCACCAATGATCGCGGCGAGCAAGGCCGGCGTGAATGGCAAACCGGCAACCGTCACGACACGCGGAACATCCAACTGGCCTACCAGCTCCAGAAGGCGCTCGTGGAGAAAGCCGGCTCCGAGGACCGCGGGGTCAAGCGGGCCCGCTTCGCCGTGCTCAAGCACGCCGAGATGCCCACCGTGCTCGTCGAAGCGGCTTTCATGACGAACCCCAGGAAAATCTACGACGCAGCCCAGCGCCGCTCCCTCGCCCAAGCCATCGTGGACGGCGTGCAAGCTTATAAACGGCGGACCGAGCGGTGAGGGATGGATCGTCACACGAACTTTCTTTCAATAATTTGCCCGCCGGGGGAGTCTTCACAAAGCGCCTGGCGTCGTGTGGCCATCGGAGGATCGGCCCAGCCCGGCGGGAAGTATCGAATTGCTTGCCATGAACTCAATTAAGCTCATCTTCGCGGCTGCGGCGTGCGCGGCGATGGTTTGCGCCCTGCCCTCGAAAGCCGCAGAGGGGAAAAAGAAATCCGAGGTCCCGGCGGAAGAGGAACTGTTCGCGCAGACGAAAGTGCTGAAGCTCCGCATCGACCTCTCCCCCACCGCGCAGGACGCGCTGAGAAAGGAGCCGAAGACTTACGTGAGGGCGACCCTGCGCGAAGGCAGCCAGGCCCTCAACGACGTGGCCGTGCGGATGAAAGGCAGCGGCAGCTTCCAGAGTCTCGACAAGAAGCCGAGCCTGACGGTCAAGCTCAACGAGTTTGTCCAGGGCCAGAAATTTCGCGGGCAGGCGAAATTCCACCTGAATAATTCGGCGCAGGATCCGAGCTACTTGTGCGAGACCCTCGGCGGGCAGATTTTTCGCGATGCCGGCGTGCCCGCCGCGAGGACGGTTTTCGCCCGAGTCGAGTTGAACAGCCGCGACGTCGGGCTTTACGTTGTCACCGAAGCGGTGAACAAGGATTTTCTCTCCCTCAATTTCAAGAAATCGAAAGGCAATCTTTACGAAGGCTCCAACGACGACGTGACCGACAAGCTCGATAAGGACTCGGGCGATGACTCGACCGAGCAGCCCGACCTCAAGGCGCTGGCGAAGGCTGCGCAGGAGTCCGACCCCGCCCAGCGTTGGAAGAAGTTGACGCCGCTGCTCGACCTCGACCGTTTTGTCAGCTTCGCTGCCGTCGAAGTACTCGTTTGGCATCGCGACGGCTATTCGATGGATCGGAATAACTACCGCATCTACCACGACCCGGCGTCCGACCAGATGGTGTTTTTGCCCCACGGAATGGACATTCTGTTCAGCAAGGCCAACGGTCCGATCTGGCCGGAGTGGAAAGGCCTGGTCGCCCGCGCGGTGCTTCAGACTCCGGATGGCCGGCAACGCTACCGCGAGCGGATGACGAAACTGCTCTCGACTGTGTTCGTGCCGGGGACGCTCCAAACGCGCATCCAGGAGCTGGCCTCCCGGGTCCGCCCGAATCTGACGGACAAGGACGGGTTGAAGGCCTTCGAGGCCGCAGTCACCCAATTACGCGACGTCATCGCGCAGCGCGCCGCATTCGTTGAGGGAGAACTCAAAAAGCAGCAACAAGCCGCCGCACGGTAGTGTTTGAGCTAAACCCGGACAGCCACTGAGCGGACCTCTCCAAAGACGGGCGGCGCTCCGCCCTCTCCCCACTCGATGAAGCATGTGGTTGTCGTAGCTGCGATTGGCGTAGCTGCGACCGTGAGGTCGCGGGACCGGAACGCTGGTGGTTGGGCGGCAGGAACGATCTCGTTCCCGCATGAGAAATCTGCCTGCGACCTCACGGTCGCAGATACATTAAGCGGGTACCGATGGGAAAGGAATTCGTCCGGACAACGGCGCCGGGCTTAATAGATTGTGAACGTTTGATGCCGGCGAATCGCAAACCAAGAAAAATCACGCGCGCCACGTTTCTTCCGCTGCTCGCAGCGGTGGGACTGAACGTGGAAGTGTTCCGCGCTCCGGCGCACGCCGCTCCGGCGCCGCCTCCCGGCCACGAGCTTTTCGCAGCCGGCCCCATCCGCACGTTCA
>CAZZAQ010000456.1:0-4596 GCA_964652165.1 uncultured Bifidobacterium sp. | reverse complement strand
CTATCTGCCAGTGTGTCTGCCCCCTGCGGGGTTCGGTGGATCAGCCTTTCCATGCACCACCGATTTTGCCAAGCTGTACCCGCAACCTTGCGGGCCACGTGTGTCTCCCGATGCATTAGCTGTCCCTGTCCCCAGTCCCATGTCCCCAGTCCGTGTCCCTGTCCTACTGTCCAAGTCCAAGTCCAAGGCTTCTGAGGGTGCTCTTAGGCAAGACGTTCAAGAAGCCGATCGACCACTGAGTACGGTTCGAGTGGCCCGGTCCGGGTCCCGTCTTCGTTGGTCTTGGGTTCAACCTCTCGCACCTGGACCAGAAAGAGCTTCCCCTTAAACGTCTTCAGGCTCAGCCGGTCGGGCCGCGCCTCATGGCCATAAGCGACGACGTAGGCCATGTAGAGCCGTGAGGCGCGGCTCACGGGTTCCTTGATAAACTTCTTCGCCTTCTTGTCCCACTCACCCGGCACGGTCGCCACGTAGTAGAGCAGGGCAAAAGGCTCCTCTCCAGCGATGAAGCTATCGTGGGTTTTGTATACCTTGAAATCCAGGAAGACGCGCCCGGACGCGCCAAACTTGAAGAGGACCACGAACCGCGCGTTATAGCAATAACCCACGTACTCACCTTTCTGGATCTGCGGCCACTGCTGCTCTTTGACCTCGAACTCCTCGTCGAGGACCTCTTGCTGCTGGTCCAGGGTGCTGCTCTCCGGTACCGTCATGGCTCGACCCAGAGAATCTCGACCACTTCGCTCCTGGGGCCGTTCAGCGTCTGCACCGTGGCAACGCGCACCTGAAAACATCGCCCCTTGAGCAATGCCTGCAAGTCGCCCCACGTGATCGTCGCGGGGGGGTTCTCGCCCAGGCAGAGCTTGACCACATCATAGACTTCGCTGCCCACCTCAAGCGCGATCTCCTCCTCCTCGTCGATCGGGATCTCAACGCCCTCATCGTTGTTGTCGATCTCCACCCCACACTCCTCCTCACGCGCCATGCTGGGCTGTGTCGTCCACTCCGCGCTCGTCTCGCCTCTAGGTGCCATGGCCATGGCCACTCCCGTCGTTCATCTCGCCGGCCTTCTCGCCCTGGTGAGTGGCCCAGTCTAGATCGTCGCGCCTTCGATCCAGGCCACCACGTCCCTCAGCCGTAGCAAGATAAGACCCCTGGAGGCTCCAGACGGTCGAAACGCCGGCAGGCGCCCAGACGAGATCGCACGCCGAATCGTTCTCACCGATAATTTAGAGAAGGCCGAGGCTTTGATGAGGGTTGTATAGCCGTCCAGGCTCTCACGCCCCTCACCGTGTGGATCAGCCACTTCGCACCCAGTCCTTCGGTTCTTGAGTCATGAACATGCGTTCACGGCTTCCCTTGTTTTTTGAGCTATCTTGCTATCAGGCGGTGCTCATCAGTTCATAGTGAAAGAAAAAGCCCGCAAACCCTTGCGGGATGCGGGCGTCCTGTGTTTCTGTGATCGGTGGAAGTCGCTCGTTGCGTCTACGTTTGGGTGGGATTTCTCATCTTCCTGAGTCCTTTGTTTTCTCCGTCTTTCTTGTGCCCGTCTTTAGCCCGTCGCACGGCGGCAAGTCGCACGGCGCCCTCCCATTGGTCGATCATGTCCTGGAAGAGCTGTTCGACCTCGCTGGGAGCGTCTGTCTCTGCCCCTTGAGTCGATTCTGAAGAGGTGTGTGCTGGCAGGAGACTCCCTTTCGTGGATCGTGCATGGTCAGCGCCGAGCGTGCCACGCAGCCGCCGATCATTACGGCAGGCCGGTGAACAATATTTCCGGTTTCTCTTCATCGTGACGCCCTTGAGATCGAGATCCCCAGGCAGCAACATGGCTTCACAGCGAGGGTTGTGGCAGCGCGGAGCGCCGAGTTTCAGCCATTCAGCCCAACGTTTCTGAAAAACCTCCACGACATCACCGCCGTCGCGATTGCTTTCGCGCAGAGTTTCCCAGAAAAAGAGCTTCCATTCTGGTCGGTACATATGAGCGATCTTCATCTGTCTGATATCATCATGGGGAGCCTGGGGCGCTAATACCCATGCCTTCCCGTCTGCGTCGCGTACCCATGTGAGCTTCCTTTCACGGAACTCCTTCTCTAGGGCACGAAGGACCTTAATGTACTCTCCACTGGTATCGAGAATGAAGCGTAATAGACGATTTACCATTTGCCGACTGATGCCTAAGCGCGCGGCCACGGCCTTTGCCGGGAGATAGCGGCCGCCCTCTCTGCTCAGTGTGAGTCGCACCATGTTGGCCGTCAGGTCCGTCAGGAGCGGAATATCCCACAGGTGGCCTGGTGAGATCTCGACAGCATACTGCCCCTTCTGTATCAGCTCATTGAGCGCCTGTAACGTTTCCAGATCGGCGAGTTCGACATGGGAGAGTTGGTTTTTTCTCTTCTCGCGTGCTTCCGCGGGCTCTTGAGAAAGAAGCGCGCCCACAATAGGCTCGACACATTGCCAATCTTCTTCACTTATGATCTCGTCTGACTCAGTGGCTAACAGGCCGCTGGCGTCGACAAATGACTTGATACGTTGCCGAGCTTCTTCAATCGGGATCCCGAGTTTCTCAGTAGCTAACTGAGCGACGGAGTCGATCGTGTCTTGAATAATTCTTCGAGAGATATTTTTGGATGGTTTGCGTCGGATGGATGGTCGGCGGATGTTCACTGTGCCCCCCACTGGCACTCCCACTGGAAAGTTAATTCAACCCCCCAGGGCCAGGTGGGATCCGACCTTTTCGTCCTCGAGAGACTAGGGGGGCTGAACGGTATCTACGTTAGCAGCTTATCACGTTTTCTTTTCTTGGCAAGCGAGCTCTTCTGGCGCCCCTCTGGCGCGGGGTTCCATTCTGATCGCCATGGGACCACCTTGCCAGCGAGCGTCGGATGACGGGCAAAGTTCCGCTTGGATAACTCGATGACCTCGCCTGGCACATAGTCGCGTGAGGCCCAGCGAAAGGGCTTGGTGACGGTGAGAAGAGGGGCATTGTGGGCCTCTTCGCCCCTTGGAGAGCTAGGGGCTGAACTACCCAGAGTGTAGCCTATTGCACCAGATACATCAACATGCCAACACTAGGTAGCCCGAAGCGGGTGTAGTCGATGGGTGTTGGAGCGAACCGCGAAACGGTGTTTTGGGCTTGACATGTGCTTGGCTGCTGTGATAAACGTAAATCCCCGTTGACGCCAGAGGCGCCAGCACCTATACTCTTCCAGAGAGGCTCATGCCATGAATGAGCCGAGCAGAATCGAGATAGTCAACCCAGATATTATGTGCCGATTCATCTGCCACTTTGCCCCGCCCGGCGAAGTTTTCGCCGAACCGATCAGGCGCTCGATCAGTTCTCATCTTTTTTCGTAATCGCTTGAGTAATTGAGCGTGGTAGCCCGGGCGGATTGCTGATCGAATCTCGGTCGGAAGAGGCGTTGTAAGCTCCGCTCTGAATAGGGCCCACTCCAGGATCCCCCAGGATAGAGGCATCGATGGAACGAAAAAAGCGTGTGAACTTCCAAGGGCGCGAGGTTGAGGCGACAGAGCTCTCATTCCAAGTCGGGGGAGAGAACTGGAACCAGTATCTCATTGATGATAATACAGTCATTAGAATGAAAACCGTTGTCACCGAGGTCGTTCGGATCGACGGGGAATACGACCCTGAGGGCAATCCGATCTATCTCGTCCGGTCCTCCAATGTGGTTGCGGTCTCCGCACCAGAGAAACTGAAGAAGCCGAAGCAGGAGTGAAACCATGAGGCCATACCGAGTAGGCGGCGGAGTACTCGTTCAAGACATAGATACGGAGCCGCAGACGCCCGTCCAGACCGTTCGCACGTCGGGCGGCTACAACCTGTTTAGGGAGGAAGTCTCACAGGAACACCGGTCTATTGTCGGGACAACCCACATCCCAGCATCTCCGTTTGACCTATATTTGTTAGCTGCTGTGCGACAAGCCAACATTAAGCGGCTCGACGATGGGACATGGTATGCTGATATTCCGCAGCTTCAGGGAGTCTGGGCGAACCACGAGTCGCCACTGGACATGCTGGAAGAGCTGCGAGAGGTCCTGATGGGGTGGCTCATTTTGAAGATCCAAGACGCTGATCGAGACATTCCAGTTCTCGACGAAGTGGACCTGAATGTGTTTTAACGGACTCGAATGCCTCTCCCAAAACAGACTGATCTCGATGAGCTTGTCGGGAGATTCAGGGTACTCGGCTGGGAAGGGCCTGTTGGGGGAGGAAAACATCGGTTCATGAAAAAGGGGAAGCACAAAGTTCATATTCCAAGCCCTCACCGCGGGAGGACGGTCGGTGCTGGTCTTCTAAAAGAAATGTTGAAGCAGGCCGACATCACAGAAGAGCAGTGGCTGCAGGGCTAACCCCACAAGCCAGTCCCGTGTTTTCCTAACAACTGTCCCTACATTTATCGGTCTTTACTGTTGCCCACCTGTTGCCAAATCAGCGGTCAGGATGGTCAACCTTGTCCAATCTTGCCCCTCTCTGGAAATCGATAAGTTACGGAAATCCTTATCCAGCGCCACTTTGCGGCTCTCCCTCGATCGGTCTCTTAATCAGCGGGTCGTAGGTTCGAGTCCTACACGGCCCAC
>CAZZAQ010000455.1:300-4597 GCA_964652165.1 uncultured Bifidobacterium sp. | reverse complement strand
GCCTTGGCGGCGCCATCGACGAGCGCGATGTTCACGGCGCATTTGGCGGCCTGCTGGCCCGGCGCGAGGGAATCGAGGTGCCGCATGCTGCCGGGGATGTCGTCGAATGAAAGCCTCGCCGGATCGACCCGCCGGAGAAAGGCCTCGACCGTGTCGACGCTTTCCTCGTACCTCCCGATGGGCGCCGACTCGCCGATGCCGCCGCGCCCGGCGTCATCCGTCAGTTCGAAGAATACTATCGGAAAGCCGGTGGTGTGGTCTCCCCGCGCGATGCGCCAGGGGTGGGTCAGCTTGAGTTCGAAACGCCAAATACGGGATTTCACGGCGCATGAAATAGCCGGATGACGCGCGGAATGCAAACAACGCTTCTTTGACTAACTTTCCCCCTCAAGCGACCTTCCCTGCGGACGATTGAACGTGAGTGTTGCCTCGGGACGGAGGCGCGTTGTAAAAGTCCGCGATTTGCATGGGCAAGACACTCATCATTGCTGAGAAGCCGTCGGTCGCCGGCGATATCGCCAAGGCGCTCGGTGGGTTCGCGAAGAACGACGATTATTTCGAGAGCGACCAGTTCGTCCTCTCCTCGGCCGTGGGCCATCTGCTGGAGATCATCTGCCCGGAGCAGTACGAGGCCAAGAAGGGCAAGTGGTCCTTTCCCAATCTTCCTGTCATCCCGCCGCACTTCGACCTGCAGCCGATTGAGAGGAATGAGAAGCGACTCAAAGTCCTCGCCAAGCTCATCAAGCGGAAGGACGTGACCGCGCTCGTGAACGCCTGCGACGCCACATCGTCCGCCACACCAACGCGCGCCAGCCGATCCAACGGCTTTGGCTCCAGTCGATGACGCCCGCCTCCATCCGGGACGGCTTTTCACGCCTGCGCAGCGACGCCGAGATGCTCCCGCTGGCCGACGCCGCCACGTGCCGCAGCGAGGCCGACTGGCTGGTCGGCATCAACGGCACGCGCGTAATGACCGCCTTCAACTCGAAGGGCGGCGGCTTCAACAAGACCACCGTCGGCCGCGTGCAGACGCCCACGCTCGCCATTATGGTCGAACGCGAGGAGAAAATTCGCAGGTTCGTCACGCGCACTTATTGGGAATTGATCGGCATGTTCACCTGCGCGGCGGGCGAATACACGGGGCGCTGGTTCGACGAAACGTTCGCCAGGCCCGCGAACGCGAAGGAAGCCGACGAGGCGCTCCGCGCCGAGCGGCTGTGGGACCTGGCGAAGGCCGAAGCCATCCGCGCCAAATGCCTGGGCAAGCCCGGCATCGTCACCGAGGAAAGCAAACCGAGCACGTCCCTCTCGCCGCTGCTGTTCGATCTCACCAGCCTCCAGCGCGATGCGAACAAGCGGTTCGGATTTTCCGCCAAGAACACGCTGGGCATCGCGCAAGCCCTTTACGAGAAGCACAAGGTGCTTACCTATCCGCGCACCGACTCGCGGGCGCTGCCGGAGGATTACATTGCGACGGTGAAGCAGACGCTCGGCTCGATGGACGGCACGGCCTACGGCCCCTTCGCCGCAACCATCCTCGCGCAGGCGTGGGTGCGGCCGAACAAGCGCGTCTTCAACAACGCGAAGGTGAGCGACCACTTCGCGATCATCCCGACCGGCGCCGCCGCCAAGGGCCTCAGCGAGCCGGAGCAGAAGATTTACGACATGGTGGTGCGGCGGTTTCTGGCCATTTTCTACCCCGCGGCGGAGTTCCTCGTCACCACGCGCATCACACGCGTCGAAAGCGAACCGTTCAAGAGCGAAGGCAAAGTCCTCGTCAAGCCCGGCTGGCTGGAAGTGTACGGCCGCGAAGCCACGGCGGAAGGGGAGGACAGCGCCAACCAACTCGTGCCCATCCAGCCGAACGAGCAGGTGGCCACGAAGGACATCGAACTCAAACAGGTGCAAACCAAGCCCCCGCCGCGTTACTCGGAGGCCACGCTGCTCAGCGCGATGGAAGGCGCGGGCAAGCTGGTCGAAGACGAGGAATTGCGCGAGGCGATGGCCGAGCGCGGGCTGGGCACGCCGGCGACGCGCGCGGCAATCATCGAAGGATTGATCGCTGAGGAATATGTCCACCGGCGCGCCAATGAACTGGTGCCGACGGGCAAGGCGTTCATGCTGCTGGCGCTGTTGCGCGGGCTGGGCATCGAGGAATTGACCAAGCCCGAGCTGACCGGCGAATGGGAGTTCAAGCTGCGGCAGATGTCGCACGGGCGGCTCTCGCGCCCCGAGTTCATGGCCGAGATCGCCGAGGTGACCCGCCGCATCGTCGGGCGGACGAAAGCCTTCCAGGGCGACGAGGTGCCCGGCGATTTCGGCGATCTCAAAACGCCCTGCCCCAAGTGCGGCGGGTTGGTGAAGGAAAACTACCGCCGGTTCCAGTGCCAGAATTGCGATTTCAGCCTGCCGACGTGGCTCTCCAGCCGGCTGATGGAACCCGAGGACATCGAGCGACTCATTCGGGAGCGCACCGTCGGTCCGCTGCAAGGCTTCCGCAGCCGGAAGGGACTTCCGTTCGCCGCGATCCTGAAGCTCAACGCGGAGCACAAGCTCGAGTTCGACTTCGGCAATGACCGCAAGGACGAAGCCGGCAACGCCGCGCCCGTCGATTTCACAGGCAAGGAGCCGCTGGGCAAGTGCCCCAAATGCGGCGGGCGCGTGTTCGAGAACGGCATGAATTACATCTGCGAGAACGCGGCGGGCAGCGAGCGGAAGTGCGATTTCCGCTCCGGCAAGATCATCCTCCAGCAGACCATCGAGCCGGCCCAGGTGGTCAAACTGCTGTCGGCCGGCCGGACCGACTTGCTGGACAAATTCGTCTCCAACCGCACGGGCCGCGCCTTCAAGGCCTTCCTCGTGCTCGGCAAGGACGGCAAGGTCGGCTTCGAGTTCCAGAAGCGCGAGCCGAAACCCGGCGCCGCCGCGCGCAAGCCCAAGGGGCCGCCTGTGAAGATCGATTTCGCCGGCCAGCAGCCGCTTGGCAAATGCCCGATGTGCGAGTCGAACGTCTTCGAGGGGGAGAAGGACTATGTTTGCGAGAAAACGCAGGCCGAGTCCAAACCGTGCAAATTCAAAACCGGCAAGGTCATCCTTCAGCAACCCATCGACCGCGTGCAGATTGCCAAGCTCCTGGCCGGCGGGAAGACCGATCTCCTCGAACATTTCGTCTCCGCCAAAACAGGACGGCCCTTCTCCGCCTATCTGGTGCTCAATGACAACGGCCGGGCTGGATTTGAATTTCCACCTCGCGAGGAAACTTCCAATACGCCGTCTTCCTGACGGCCGTTCCATCCCGGCCTCATGGACGAAGCCGCCAATACTCCCCATAAATCGGAGCGCCGAGATCCGGCTCGGTACCCGTTTAGCGTAGCTGCGACCGTGAGGTCGCGGGCTGAACTCTCAAGCGGCAAGGAAACCGATCCCGACGCCCAACCCCCAGCCGCCCCGTCCCGCGACCTCACGGTCGCAGCTACGCTAAACCCATATCCGGCGCGGCGCAGTCCCGGGACAGGTTCGCGCCGAGCTGGAGCTCGGCGCTCCGTCTCAATCGCAAGCCGTCCTCCACGCCAAGATTCGGAGAGCTCTCCCGCAGCGCCGAAGCCCGTTGCCGACGAATGGATTGATCGCTTCGTGCAACATCTCACCACCGACCGCCACGGCTCCGACTATACGGTCCGCAACTACACGCAGGCCCTGCACGGGTTCCACCGCTGGCACGAACAGGAGCGCGGCGCGGCGCCGGACTGGCTGCGGCTCGAACGCGACGATTTCCGCGCCTACCTCCGGCATCTCGGGCGCAACCGCCTCAGCCGCGCCGCCACGCAACTTCGCTTCAGCGCGCTGCGAACGTTCTACAAGTTCCTCGTCCGTCGCGGCGCCGTGGAGAACACGCCGATCAAAAACATCCCGATGCCGAAGCTGGAGAAGCGCCTCCCGCGTTTCCTCACTGTGCAACAGATGGTGGATTTGCTCGACGCGCCGGCAAAGTCTTCCACCGGCCCCGCCGACGGAAAGCGTTGCCGCGGCCGGCCCGTCGAGCCGGGCGTGGCCGAGCGCGACGTGGCGATTCTCGAAACGATTTACTCGTGCGGCCTGCGCATCAGCGAACTGTGCGGTTTGCGTGTGGAGGACATCGACTTCAGCGGGCAGCAGGTCCGCGTCCGCGGCAAGGGCCGCAAGGAGCGGGTGGTGCCCATCGGCGAGACCGCCTTGAACGCCATTAGGCGCTACTGGGAATTGTTGCGGCGTTCACCCATGCCACAGGAGCCGACCTTTCTTCGCTCCCGCGATTCTG
>CAZZAQ010000455.1:0-290 GCA_964652165.1 uncultured Bifidobacterium sp. | reverse complement strand
GCACTGGATCGGCTTTTTTGCGCTCCCGAGAATCGGCCGATCCAGTGCCGGCGCGCACGTTACAGGGGCGATTGAAGAAACATCTCGCCGCTGCCGGCCTCGACCCGCGGCTCACCCCGCATTCACTGCGTCACAGTTACGCCACGCACCTGCTCGACGCGGGCGCCGACCTGCGCAGTGTTCAGGAACTCCTCGGCCACGCTCGACTGGGTACGACACAGGTCTACACTCACGTCACGACGGAGCGGTTAAAGAAAGCCTACGAACAGGCGCACCCGCGGGCGTGAACT
>CAZZAQ010000454.1:0-4609 GCA_964652165.1 uncultured Bifidobacterium sp. | reverse complement strand
GACGGTGAGATTGCGGGCTGGATTCTCGACTGGGAACGGGTTTATTCCAGACGCCGGAGTTCCATTTTCCTCGTCCCGCGACCTCACGGTCGCAGCTACGATAGACAGAAACCTTTTCCGGGAGGAGGGCCGAGGTGAAGAAAAGGCAGTGGTTCTCTGTCCGAACCGGGATTCTGTCTGAGCGGCGATCATTGGCTCTTGGCCTGTTTGGTTTCCTTGTTTTCCTTCGACTCGGCGGGTGGGGCGGGCGTCACCTTCACGGCAATGGGCGTCGAGCAGACCATGTAGCTCGCGTCGCGGGGCTTGGCTTTCTCGTTCAGTTCCTTTGCGCGCTTCGCGGTTTGCTCCTTCTTCGCCGCGGCGTCCTTCGACTTCGCTTCGGCGTCGGTCTTAGACTTTTCCGCCGCGGTCCTGGCTTCGACGGCGGACTTGAGTTTCGCAGCAAACTCGTCGGCGGATTTTTGGACGGTGTCGCGATCAGCCTTCGCTTTTTCGTCGTCGGGAGTCTTTTCGCAGGCGGCTTTGGCAGCCGAGAGTTTTTCGTTGGCGGCCTTCGTTGCGGCTTCGGCTTCGGTGGCGGTCTTGGCGGCTTTATCGAAATCCTCGGCGGCCTTCTTGGCGGCGACCACAAGTTCCCCCGCAAGTTTTTCGGCGTCCTTCGCAGCGGCGTCCGCAGCGGCGGCAGCCTCCGGGTTGTTGCGGTACTTGCCGGTCGTGGGGCCTTGCACGGCGAAGACATAGCTGCCGGGGGCGAGTTTGAGCGCGCCCAGATCGAGCTTGAGCGTGGCGTTCGTCGCCTTGCCGTCGACATCGAACTCCTTCAGCGCCTCCGCGACGCCGGGGCCCAGCGGCTTGAGTTTGAGCGCCGCGTTGAACTCGCCGCGACGCGTGACGCGGAGCGGGACCTCAAGCTTGCCGTTCGCGGTGACTTCCCAGGTCTTCCGTTCCGCGGGAGCCACGCTGACCGGCGCGAATTCTTGTTCGCAGATGGCGAGCGTAAAGTCGCGTGTCACGCGGGCCTCGGGCCGCTCGGTGTCCGTGCTGCCGACGGGGAACAGCATCGTGCCGCCGCTCGCTATCCGAACGACCTCCTTGCCGCCGATCGTCGCTTTGCCGGCCACGCGGATGGGACCCGCGAATGCGGGCGCGTCCTCGTTGGCGGTAAGGAGTATGGTGTCAGAATTCTTGCCGGCGTCGATGTGGTCACCGTCGAAGCGCAGGCCCGGCGGCGGGTTCTCGACGGAGAGTTCGATGTTTCCGTTGAATCCATCGCGGCGGAAAGCCATCACTCGCACGGGGAGCGTCTCACCGCGGCGGAGCAGCGGGACGCCCACGGGGATGTCTTTAGCATCGGCTTTGAATTTTGGCGCGATCGCCATCGCGACGAGGCGGAAGTCGGGCGATTCCTTCCGCACCGCGAGGCGATAGACGTGGCGCGGGCTGGCGTGGGTGCGGCCGAACACGTCGCGAACGGTGATGCGGTAGGCGCCGTCCTCTTTCGCCTCGAAGCGCGTCACGGGGTCGCGCGATGCGGTGTTGAATTCCCGGTCGCCGATGTTGGTGTCCTGGTCGTAGATTTCGGAAACGTCGCTGGTCTGCTCCTCACCCTTGTCGTTCTTCGTGACGCGCTGAATGACGAGCAGCGGATCCGTCGGAAGGCCTAGGCGCTGCGAGAAGACTTCGATCCAAAGCACGTCGCCTTTCCTGGCGTCGAGGCTGAACAGATCGGTATCGCCCGCGGGGAAGAACTGGCCGGCGACCTCGCAGGGCGGGGAGATCTTCTGCTCTTGCGCGGGCTTGTCGTTCGGCTCGGCTTCGAGGACAACCGGCGCGGTGGCAATGGAGATGCGGACGGGATTCGCAGGACCGCCGGGCGCGGGATGGCAATGTTCAAACGCTTCAATTGGAGCTGAAGCCGGCAGCCCTGAGGCGGCGGCAATTGCGTCGCTGACCTGTAGCCCCGCGCTGTCACGGGATTCGGTGGAGTGAGGAATGGCAATTTGCACGGCCAATTGTTCGAGCGGCCGGCCGGCGATGCTGAAGTTGGTCGCCGGCTTGCCGTCAGGCAGATTGCGGCCGTAGAGCGTGAACAGGTTCGTGGTGCCGGCAAGCCCGGCGGGCGGAATGATGAAATCGACGCGCGGCCCGGCCGTAAGCCCGAGGCGGTAGAAATAATCGTCGCCGCCACGATGAAGAAAATCGGCAACGCGCAGTCGGTATTCGCCGTCCGCCGGGGCGGTGAAATCGATCAGGCCGCTTGTGCGGTCGAGGGCAAGTTCGCGGCCGGCGGTGTCCCAGAGAATGAGCGTGGCGTCCATCCGGGAGTCGATGCTCGCTCCCAGGCACTCGATGAAGAGGCGCTGACCTTTTTTCGCGGCGAACCGGTACCAGGCGGGCGCTCCGGGGGCGAGACGTCCATTGACGATCGTTTCAGGAGCAAGTTCCGCGGCGCTGGTGGGGGAAGTGTTCGTCGACGGCGCGATGGCTTCGGCACGGTGTCCGACGACGAACGCGCGCGGATTGGAGATGCCGAACCGCCCGACGACGCGAGCGTCGCACGCGGCACATGCCGCGTTCGAGGCGATGGTCACCATGAACTTGCCCGGCTCCGGCTGGCCGGCGGACGAGAGCTTTTGTGTGGAGGTGATGGCGGGGTTCGAGAACCAGAGCTTCGTTGTGTCGTCAAGGTCGCTGCCGGTCACGGTGACTTCGACGGACGAGCCCACTTTGCCGCCCGGCGGAAAGACACCGCTAAGCCGGGCCACTGGAAGCTGGGCCGCGGCGTCCAGCGCGATGGCCGACGCCAGCCCCGCAGCCAGCGAAAGGGCGCCGCGGGCGAGTGTGCCAGCTCCTGTGATACTCTGCTTCATGCTCTGGTCATCATCCCACAACAGACGCGTCCGATTCAAACCGAATTCGGAGGCGTTTCTGTCAAGCCGAAGCCCAGTTGATCGGCCAGGCGCTGGGAGTGAATGCCGTAGAATGCCGCAAGCTGTCGTGCGCGCAGTTGGGCTGCTGCGCGTTCAGTGTTCGCGGCCTGTTTCACGGCGGCGATCATGAGGTTCTTCGCAGTGTGCTCGGTGGCGACGAACTCGAACACCTTCGTGCTGTACCCGGCCCACTCCAGCAGCGCGGCCCGCAACGCGTCGGTGACGAACTCGGCATGGCGCTCAAGCAGGATGCCATGCCGCAGCGCGCCGGCCAGCTCGGGCGGGGGCCGGAGCTGCGGGCGCAGTTCCTTGTGGCAGCAGGGTGAGACCACGATGAGCCTCGCGCCGGCGGCGACGCCTTTCGCGATGGCGTCATCGGTCGCGGTGTCGCAGGCGTGGAGGGCAATGAGGACATCGGCGCGCCCGACCGGCGTGCTCGCGATGTCACCGGCCTCGAAGCGGAGTTGGGCAAAGTTGTTTTCTCGGGCGACGCGGTTGCAGAGTTCGACCAGTTCGGCCCGCGCTTCGACTCCGCGGATGGTGGCGTTCCAGCCGGCCTGTTGAAGCCATTCGCAGGCCGCGAAGGTCAAGTAGCCCTTGCCGCAGCCCATGTCGATCAGCTCGATTGCGGACTGCGGAACACGGATTGCGGATTGGGAATCGTGCGCGCCTTCGCGCTGCCGGCCATAAGCCTCAGCCAGCAAGCTGTTGAGGACCTCGATAAATTTGTTGATCTGCCTGAACTTTGGCTCCATGCCTTTGGCCACGTTGCCCTGGGCGGTGGCTACGCCCAACGTGTGCAGCCACGGGCTGCGCGGGTCGATGAGACGCCGCCGGGGTTTGTCATGCGATCCCGACGGAGCGCCGGTGTGGACTGGTTTGCCTTCGACCAGGCGCGCAGATCCGTTTTCGTGGAACTCAAGCTGCGCCGTCAGCCGCGTGGTGAACAGGTGGGCGGAATGGAATTCCCGGCCTACAATATCGGCGAGCAGTGCGATGGCCTCGTCGTCCGGAAAGTTCTTTGTCACGTCCCGGGTCGTGTGGCGCCAGACGATGGAGAGCCGCGGTCCCTGGCGAAGCAGAGCTCGCCGCACGAAGACCTGCTTGAGCGACCGGTCGCTTCCGCGATACGCGCCGAGGGTCAACTTTACAAAGCTTCCGTCGCGCAGCGCCTCGCCGAGCAAATGGAGCAGTTTGTCTTTGCCCGTCGCCATTGTGGTCAGGGGTCGGGGAGCACAAAGTATTCAGTAATCAGTGTACAGAGGGCCAGTGCCGTCGAACGTTCGACAGGAGACTGAACACTGAATACTGAACACTGAATACTGAAAACTCGCCTTCCCGACTGACCGGCGCAACACTGCTGCTCAATGAAGCTCAAACACGGCCTGCACCTCGCCTACTGCACGAACATACACCGCGGCGAGACTTGGGAGGAGACGTTCGATGCCCTCCAGAAACATACCCTCGCTGTGCGCGACCGTGTCGCGCACAGCCAAACTTATGCGATCGGCTTGCGACTCAGCGAGCAGGCGGCGCGGCGGTTGAGCGACCCGGCGACGCTTCTGGCATTCCAGAAATGGCTCGAGCGCGAACGCTGCTACGTTTTCACGATCAATGGTTTTCCCTACGGAAAATTTCACGGCGCGCGCGTCAAGGAGCAGGTCTATGCGCCCGACTGG
>CAZZAQ010000453.1:3237-4622 GCA_964652165.1 uncultured Bifidobacterium sp. | reverse complement strand
CCGGCGATTCCCAGGGCGTTGCCCTGGGCTGGATTATTTGGCCCCGTTGGGGCATTTCAGAAACTGAGATGCACCCTTGGTCAGAGTGGCGCGCCCAACGGGATTGACTTCGCGCCAGGCCGGGCATTGAATGTCAGGAGCCTCAGTAATTGTGAAACGTATCACATGGTTCGTCCAGCTCTGCCTGTGGCTGGCCCTCGCGGCCTGGTCGAGGGCGGCCGATCTGCCCGTCGGGGGCCGTGCATTCGTCGAACGGCATTGTTTCGAGTGCCACGATACCGAGACGAAAAAGAGCGGGCTGGATTTGTCGGCGCTGAAATTCGACCCTACCGACTCGACAAACTTCGCAGCGTGGGTGCTGGTGCACGACCGCGTGAACAGCGGCCAAATGCCGCCGAAGAAGAAGCCGCGGCCGGAGCCGGCGGACCTCGCGGCGTTCACCAAATCGCTCTCCTCGTCGCTCACGTCCGCGGAACAGGCGAGCTTGGCGAAGGAAGGCCGGGCGACCCGGCGGCGGCTCAATCGTTACGAATACGAAAACGCGTTGCGTGACTTGCTGCACGCGCCGTGGCTGCAGGTGCGAGAATGGCTGCCCGAGGACGGCGAGGCGCATCGCTTCAACAAAATCGGCGAGGCCCTCGACGTGTCGCACGTGCAAATGGCGCGTTATCTGGGAGCGGCCGAATACGCGTTGCGCCAGGCGATGGCGCAGTACGCCGAGCAGCCCAAAGCCACGACCCGGCGCTATTACGCGCGCGACCAGCGCAGCTACACCGGCCCGATGAAGTTCTCGGTGTTCAACACCGCGCCGGAGCGGGCCACCTTCCCGGTGCTCGGCTTCAAGGGGCAGCCCGATGTGCGCGCGGGCGACGCGCCAATCACCAGCACGAACGCCGAATTGCGAGAACTGGAGGGCGTGGGCGTGGTGGCCAGCGCCTACGAGCCGATCGAGCCGAAGTTCAATCAATTCAGAGCGCCAGTCGCGGGCCGCTACAAGCTGCGCTTCAACGCCTACTCGGTGTGGGTCGGGCCGGGCCAGAGCAACAAATGGTTCATCCCGAACCTCGATGACATTTCCCGCGGGCGCCGCGACGAGCCGGTGGTGATCTATTCCGAAATCCCACCGCGCCTGTTGCGCTGGCTGGGCAAGTTCGACATCACGCCCGAGCCGGGCGTGCACGAGTTGGACGTCTGGCTGCTGGCCGGTGAAATGATTCGGCCCGATGCAGGCCGGCTGTTCCGTTCCAGGCCGGGGGCGGGGCGCTGGCAGAATCCGCTGGCGGAACCGGACGGCCAGCCCGGCGTCGTCTTCCGCTGGCTGGAGGTCGAGGGACCCATCTACGACCAGTGGCCGCCCGTGGGCCACAAGTTGCTCTTCGGCGATC
>CAZZAQ010000453.1:0-3227 GCA_964652165.1 uncultured Bifidobacterium sp. | reverse complement strand
ATCTGACGATGCTCAATCGCAAGGTGCCTGTCGAAGTAGAACGCAGGTCGGCAACGGAAACGAACCGATTCGGCCAGCGCAGATTCATCCCGCCCGCGGGCGTGGAGATGGTTTCCACGAAGCCAATGCGCGATGCCGAACGCCTGTTGCGCGATTTCATCCCACACGCTTACCGGCAGCCGGCGGACGAGGTGGAACTGAAGCGCTTTTTGCCGGTCGTCCGCGCCGCGTTGAAGAAGGGCAACTCTTTCACGGACGCTATGATTGCCAGCTACACGGCGGTGCTCTGCTCGCCGGAGTTCGTCTGCCTGGAGGAGAAGCCCGGTCGGCTCGACGATTATGCGCTGGCCTCGCGCCTGGCCTTCTTCCTTTGGAACTCGGCGCCCGACGACGAACTGCGGCGGTGCGCCGCGAAGCATGAGCTGCATAAGCCCGACGTCTTGCGCGCGCAAACGGATCGGCTGCTGGCCCACCCCAGGTCGCGGCTGTTCGTGGACGCCTTCCTCGATTACTGGCTGGACTTGCGAAAGATTGTGGCCACGGCGCCGGATTCCGGCCTTTACCCCGACTATTACCTGGACGACCTGCTGACCGAGTCGGCGCTGGAGGAGTCGCAACAGTTCTTTGCCGAACTGTTGCGCGGCGACTTGCCCGCGCGCAACCTGGTGTCGTCCGATTTTGCGATGCTCAACGAGCGGCTCGCCGCCCACTACGGCCTGCCGCCGATACAAGGAGTCGCCCTGCGCCGCACCCCGCTGCCCAAGGAGAGCCCGCGCGGCGGGCTCATGACGCAGGCCGCCGTGCTCAAAGTGACGGCCAACGGCACCACCACTTCGCCGGTGTTGCGAGGGGCGTGGATCATGGAGCGCATTCTCGGCCAGAAACCCCCGCCGCCTCCGCCGGGCGTGCCCGCCGTCGAGCCGGACATTCGGGGCGCGGTGACCATCCGCCAGCAACTGGACCAACATCGCACGCTGGAAACGTGCAACGTGTGTCACTCAAAAATCGATCCCGCTGGATTCGCCTTGGAAAACTTCGACGTGATGGGCGGCTGGCGCGAACGCTACCGCGCCGAAGGCGACGGGGTTCCAGAGAAAGGGATTGCCAAAAGCGGCCAGAAATTTGCCTTCCACCTCGCGCTGCCCGTGGACGCCAGCGGCGCGCTGCCCGACGGCCGGAAATTCCGCGACATCCGCGAGCTCAAAGAACTGCTGCTGGGCGACGAAAAGCAGATTGCCCGAAACCTGGCGCGACAATTGGCAGTCTATGCCACCGGCGCTCCCGTGCGCTTCGCTGACCGCGAGCAAATCGAGCGAATCCTGGAGCGCGCCAGCTCCAGTCATTACGGCGTGCGCAGCCTCATTCACGAAGTTGTCCAGAGCGAGTTGTTTTTGATGAAGTAGCGGCCAGTAATCAGTAATCAGTAATCAGTAATCAGTAATATTAGGGATCAGCGATGGGTAACCAGTAACAGGTTTTCCAGTATGGGAACGAAGCTTGAATACGTGACGCACTTCAAAGACTTGGAAGTGTACAAGCGACAGCGCGAACTATCCAAGGAAGTCTTTGGGCTGACAAAGCGCTTCCCGGATGACGAGCGGTTTTCACTGACCGACCAACTCCGCCGGGCATCGCGCTCCATTGGAGCGCAGATCGCCGAGGCTTGGGCAAAACGCCTGTATCCGAAACATTTCATCAGCAAGCTGACCGATGCCGATGGCGAGCAAATGGAAACCCAACACTGGCTGATTGAGGCGGAGTCCTGCGGTTACGTTGATGAAGCGAACTCGAACCGACTGCTCGGCCTGTGCGAGGAAATTGGCCGGATGCTCGGCTCCATGATGCGCAAAGCCGAATCATTCTCGTCGCACGACTACTCCCTGCGTGAAGAACCACCTTCTTATCTGGCCAACAATTTACTTGAGTCTGAAGACTGATTACTGATTACTAATTACTGATTACTCAGCATGAATATCCACTTCCCCCACACCAACGCCGCGCCCTTCATTTCGACTCTGCCTGCGCTCTCGCGCCGGAGGTTCCTGCGGGGCGCGGGCATTCTACTTTCCCTGCCCCTGCTCGATGCGATGACGCCGGCGTTTGCCCGCGCGGTGAAACGCGGCGCCGCCGGCACCACACCGGGCGGCAAGCCGCGCCGGATGTTTGGCATCTGCAACAACCTGGGCTTGCTCCCGGAACAATTCTTCCCGAAAGCCAGCGGGCGCGATTACCCCTTGTCGCCCTATCTGGAGGTGCTCGAGGAGCATCGACAGGACTTCACCGTCTTCAGCGGTGTGTCGCATCCCGACGTGGACGGCGGCCATCCGGCGGACAATTGCTTCCTGACGGCCGCGCCGCATCCGGGGAGCGGCGGGTTCCGCAACACCATCTCGCTGGATCAATACATCGGCGAGCGCATCGGGCACCTCACGCGGTTCCCGTCGCTCACGCTGGGCGTCAACGTGCAGCAGGGGCAGCGGAGTCTTTCGTGGACCGGCTCGGGCGTGCTCATTCCCTGCGAGGAAAAAGCCGCGGAGGTCTTCAGCCGGATGTTTTTGCAAGGCACGAAATCCGAGACGGCGGCGCAGGTGCGCCGGCTGGAGACGGGCCGAAGCATCCTCGACGCGGTGGCCGGACAGGCCAAGGACTTGCAGCGCACGGTCGGCCCGCGCGACCGCGATCGGCTCGATCAATACTTCACCAGCGTCCGCGAGTTGGAGCAGCGGATGGCGATGTCGCGCGAGTGGGAGCGCAAGCCCAAGCCGAAGGTCACCGCCCCGGCGCCGCTCGACCCCGCCAGCCCGAAGGCCTACATGGAAAAGGTGCGGCTGATGTACGACATGGCGCGGCTGGCCTTCGAGTCGGACTCCACGCGCTCGGTCTCCCTCCTGCTCGACAGCGTGAACTCGCCTGCCATCGACATCGAGGACGTGAAAATCACGGACGGCTATCATAACCTGTCGCACCACGGAAAGTCCGCGCAGAAACTGGCGCAATTGAAAGCCATCGATCTGTGGCACATGAAACTGCTGGCGGACCTGTTGAGCCAATTGAAAGCCGTGCGCGAGGACGGCGAGCCGCTGCTGGACCGCACGATGCTTCTCTACGGGTCGAACCTCGGCAACGCGAACACGCACGTCACGACGAACATGCCGACGATCTTCGCCGGCGGCGGTTTCAAGCACGGCCAGCACCTGGCCTTCGACACCACGCACAATTATCCGTTG
>CAZZAQ010000452.1:0-4629 GCA_964652165.1 uncultured Bifidobacterium sp. | reverse complement strand
GCAGATTGCTCAGTTCCCTCTTGAGGCCGGACAAGGTTTTCGCAATCGATTGCATGAGCACTTGCTCGTCTGGCAGCGTGGCTTGCGCGAGCAACTCCGTTCGCTGCGCGCGCAACGCCGCCAGTTCGGCGCTCTCCGCCGCGCGCACGCCTGGATACCAGCCGTCCGTCAAATGGCTCTTCCGCCATCGCGGCGGCGCTTCGATGGAGTCGAGCGCGGTCACGCCAGCGCCCAGCGCCGCGTTCGTCCCGCCGAGGGTGAGCGCATCCAGCTCCGCGAGCGCGAAGATGTGGTCGTTCTGCCGCAACGCGAGTTTTGTGGCGGTGATGCGGATGAAGCGGGCCACGCGCCCACCGGCATCAAAACTTTGTGGCGCGATTCCCGGGTTTGGGAAGTCGGCGTCCGTCCGCCCGGCGACACGCCTGACCGCCGAGTTGAAGTCCGCGTCGTCCGACATCTCAATCTTGAACCGAGCCGGAAATCCGAAGCCCTCGCCGATGCTGTTGAAGTCGTCTTTGCACGGATGCAACACGACGCGGTCCAGCGCGACAGGGCGGCCGAGGTCCACCTGCACCCATTTTGCGGCATCCTGCGATTTCTCGATACTGCTGTGATATCCGAACGCGTCACCCTTCTTCGCCGACTTCTCCGCGGCGACGACTTTCTTGTCGAGTTCGGTGAGCGCCACGCCGGCGCGGGCGGCGATGCGTTCGTCGAGTTCCTTTCGGCGAGAGAGCAACTTTGCCTGCTCTGCTTCGAGTGCTGCGCGTTGCTTCGCCACGGCGGGATCGGTGTCGTATTTCTTGTCCGTCCGGTCCAGCGCGGCGAAGACGGCTTGCAGGCTGTAGTAATCCTGCTGCGGGATGGGATCGAACTTGTGGTTGTGACACTGCGCGCATTGGACGGTGAGGCTGTTGAAGGTCTGGAACGTGTTCGCGACCATGTCGTCGCGGTCGAGATGGCGGGCGATCTTGCCGTCGATCTTCGATTCGGGCACTTCCTCGTGGCCGATGAGGTCCCACGGGCCGGCCGCGATGAACCCGAGCGCTTCTATCCCGTCGCGCGTGCCGGGAAACAGGGCGTCCCCCGCCACCTGCTCCTGCACGAACCGGGCGTAGGGCTTGTCCTCGTTGAACGCGCGGATGACGTAGTCGCGATACGGCCAGGCATTCGGGCGCGGCTTGTCCTTGTCGTAGCCGTGCGTTTCGCCAAAGTGGACGACATCCAGCCAGTGCCGCGCCCAACGTTCGCCGAAGTGCGGCGAAGCCAGCAAGCGATCCACGAGCTTTTCGTAAGACCGCGGATCCTTGTCGGCGAGGAACGATTCAATTTCCTCCGGCGTCGGCGGCAAGCCGATTAAATCGAAGCAGAGCCGGCGAATCAGCGTTCGCCGGTCGGCTTCCGGCGACGGGCGAATCCCCTCGCCGTCCAGCCTGGCCAGGACGAAGGCGTCGATGGGATTGGTTGAAGCGGGCGCGGCCGGGCGGACGAGCGGTTTCAGCGACCACCAGTCGGATCGATCCGAGTCGTTAGTCGCCGCCGGGTTTGCGGTCGCGCCGAACGCCGCCAGGAGCGACCAGAGCAACGCGGCGCAGGCCGCGGCCCGCTGGCAGCCCGGGGTACCGTGCGACTGTTGGCCAAGCCAGTGCGTCATTTGCGTGTGCGTGAGGCGTTTCCGCCGGAGGTATCCGCCGGATCATCGCGCCAGCAGGCTCAGTTTAGACCGGCCCGTCCGGGGAATTCGAGAAGCAAGTTTGTCGTGCGGCATCGAAACAACGGGCGCACCCACCCTGTTGCACGGCACAGTTTGGGCTTGTCCCGCTTTGGTGGACAATTGGGGGCCAGGACGGCAGAGATCAATTCATGTCAAATCCATTTTCTACGATAATCCTTGATGGAACGCACCGGATTTGCCAGAATGGCGCCGAGCCGTGGGAAGGATTTCTCGACCAAACCGGCTCCGATTCCGATTGAGCAACGCGTCACCATGAACAGCACGACCGCCGAAGTGAGTTACCGGGTATGGGCCTGTGACAACCAGGTGTATGGGCCGATCTCGCGGCCCGTCCTGGCGCAATGGGTGCAGGAAGGCCGGGTGCTGCGGGACACATGGATTTATCTGGATGGAGTCAAGCAGTGGCGCCCGAGCGGGACGATCGAAGAGCTGCACGAGCATTTTCCACCGGGGGAGGCCACGGCCTTCCTGCAGCGCCAGTCGGCCAATGGCGGCGGGATTGATCCGGCGGAACTCCGGCAGTTCGCCGTTCTGTCCGGCCTGTCGAATCACGAACTGGCGCAGTTGGTTCGTCTCGGCGAATTGCGGCAGCACCGGCCCGGGGAAATAATTCTGCGGCAGGCCGAACCGGGAGACGCGCTGTTTTTCGTCCTGAGCGGAACGGTCCGGGCGCGCCTGCTCGTGGGCGGGGACGACAAGACGCTGGTGCGCATCCCGGCGGGGGAATTCCTGGGCGAGATGGCCATGTTCACGCAAAGCCCGCGCTCGGCCGACGTGGTGGCGGAAAGTGCCACGCGGCTGCTGCGTTTCACCGCGGAGGCGTTCCGCCTGCTCATCGCGGAGAATCCCGCGGCGGCGGCGCCGATGTTGTTTGCCATCGCCCGGACGATGGCCAACCGCATCCTGGCGGATAACCAGCGTTTCCAGAAAGAGGTCGCGTCCGAATTCGTCTGGCGCTGAACGGGACGCGTGGCTCGTCCGGCTCACCGGCCGGCGCCCGGCGCGATGGCGTAGAGGTGCGTCATCGTGACGAGGTAGAGGGTCCCGTTCGCCGCCGTGGCCGTGGCGCTGAGGGGGGCGCCCAGTTCGACGCTGCTCAACACCTTTTTCTCCCGGCTCGCGGCAAACACCCAGAAATCGCCGCGCCGCGTGCCGACGAACACTTTGCCGTCCGCGACGAGCGCCGACGCCCAGATTTCGCCCTTCAGTTCGTGCGTCCAGACCGCCTGGCCGGTTGTGGCGTCCACGCAGTGCAGCGTGCGCATCGAGTCGGTGGCGTAGACCAACCCGTCGTGCACGGCGGGCGTGCACATCGTGTGACGGCCAAGCGGGTACGACCAGCGCAGCGCTTTGGTGGTGATGTCACCCGCGCCCCGCGCCTCGAAGCACTTGAGCCACGCCTCGTTTTTGCCCCAGAACCAATCGCCCCCTCCCGCGACGTAGGGGCGCCCGTCATGGAAGACCGGCATGCCGTACATGTTGCTCGGCCCTTCGCGCCGGTTGCTGTTGAATCGATGCACGTCCTCCTTCGGCGCCGCGGGGTCAAAGTCGAATTGCCAGGTTTTTCTGAGCTTCGCGGGCGTCCCTTGATTCGTAGCAGCCGACGTAAGGAGGCTCTGATCTTTTGCGCCCGAGGGAGTTTGAGTCTCCTCACGTCGGCTGCTACGTGAGAGAGGCTCGAACGCGTAAACGATTCCATTTCCCGCCGCGAGGAAGACCAGTTCCCGTCCATCCACCACGCCGATCGACGGCGGCGCCCAGGTGCAATGGAAGATGTTCGGCCCGATGCGCTCCTCGTCGCGGGCCAGATACCGGCCGGTGCGTTTGTCGAGCACGACCAGGCTCGGGGCGTTCGGCGTGCGGATCTTCTTGTGCGTGTTGTCCACCCCGGTGCCGGTGTTCAAGTAGAGATGTTCGCCACGGATGAGAACGGAACTGTGCGCCGCGTCGTGCGACCAGATGCCGGCGCTCTTCGTCAGGTCGAACTGCCAGAGGATGTCCGCGTCGAGCGGGCCGAGCGGGAGTGTGGGCAGAATGCCGGCGCCATTTGACAGGCTGGAAACCTGTTCTGCTGCGTTCGTGCCGCGCGGGGTCATGTAGGCGGCCTCATCCTGAAACGGCCCGTCATTGCCGTTCGCCAGCCCGCGCGCGTCGAGGCACAGCACCACGCCGCGGTTGTCGACCAGATACACGCGCTCGCCCTCGACAGTGACCGCGGAGGAGATGCCCGTCTTCGGCCAGTCGTGATACGGGTCCTCCTCGCGCTTGGGCACGACGAGTTGCCAGAGCAGTTTGCCGTCGCGCTCGTCCAGGCACATCAGCACGCCGCGGTCGCCCGCGCGCCGGGGGTCGCGGGGTTCGCCGTTGTTCGAGCCGACATAGACGCGCCCGCCCGCGACGACGGGCGTCGAGTGCGACTCGGTGCCCAGCCTGGCGATCCACTTGATGTTCTTTCCCGTCTTTGGATCGAACGAGTCCGCCAGCCCGCGCTCGGCGGAAACCATGTTGCGCGACCACGCCTGGCCCCATTGCGGCTGGTCGGCGGCGGGCAAATCCGCCGGCACAAGGAGCCAACACAACAAAGCGAACGAGGAATTGGCGCGGTGAAATGTCACGCGCAATCATTAACGGATTGAGCCGACAGGCACAAGCCGCCGGATGCGCCTCCAAATTGGCGCAGCTTGACACCGCCACCGTCGGAGCGCGGGCCGTCCCGGCCCGCAGCGGGTAGAGACGGACGCAGGCGCTCGAGAATTCGTCCATCTTCGGGCGAGGCGACGCGCTGCGAGCCGGGACGGCTTGCGGTCCGGTGGCAATGTCAGGTTGCGCCCGCCACCAAAAGAGCGCATCCCAGTTTCCTGCAGCGCGCTTCCTCTCATTAGCACCCGGCTTCA
>CAZZAQ010000451.1:578-4633 GCA_964652165.1 uncultured Bifidobacterium sp. | reverse complement strand
ACGTGAGGAGGCTCAAACTTCCAAATCGGAAATCCGAAATCCGAAATCCGAAATCGAAATGAGCCTCCTTACGTCGGCTGCTACGAACCGAACCGCGCTAGCGAATTGGCTCATCGGTCCCGACAATCCGCTCACCGCCCGAGTGATGGTGAACCGGCTTTGGCAGCATCACTTCGGGCGCGGACTCGTCGCCACGCCGAGCGACTTCGGCACGCGCGGCGCCCGGCCGACGCATCCCGAGTTGCTCGACTGGCTGGCGACCGAATTAGTGAAGCCGACCGTGCCGGTTGAGAGCAGATCTGAGTTGAGAGTTGAGAGAATCACCGCCGTTCCCATCTCTCAACTCTCAACACAAACTCCTCTCAACTCCCAAAACAAGCCTCTTTCAACTCCGTGGAGCATTAAGCACCTTCACCGGCTTATCCTCAACTCCGCCACGTATCGGCAGTCGAGCGAGGCTTCCCGCCAGGCGTTGGCGCGCGATCCGGACAACAAACTTTTCTCGCGACAGAACCGCGTCCGCCTCGAAGGCGAGGCGATTCGCGACAGCCTGCTGGCCATCAGCGGCCGGCTGAACCCGGCGATGTACGGCCCGAGCGTCTCACCACCCGTGCCCGCCGACATTACAAAGACCTCGAAGAACTGGACGGCGAGCGCCGACCCGGCAGACCACACGCGCCGCAGCATCTACATCTTCGCGCGGCGCAACCTGCGCTTCCCCTTCCTGGAAGCCTTCGACGCGCCGGACAACAACCTCACCTGTCCCGAGCGCGGGCGCAGCACGACCGCGCCGCAGTCGCTCACGCTGCTGAACTCGGAGGAAGTGATGACCGCCGCCCGCGCCACCGCCGAACGGATTGCACGAACGACAACGAAGCCCGAGCGGCAGGTTGAATCGGCTTTCCGCCTCGCGATAGGTCGCCCTCCGACCGCGCAGGAGTTGGCGATGTCCAAATCCTTTGTCGCCAAAGCCAGCAGTCACACGAGCGACATCGCCGGCCTCACCGAACTTTGCCGCGCACTGTTCAATCTGAACGCGTTTGTTTATGTCGAGTGACCGAAGGTTCTGGAGTCGCTTGACCCGTGTATTTCGCAAGCTGGCGGCTCGACGTGAAGCGCACGGCGGATCGGTAGCGCAGACAGCCTTGTCTGCTGTTTCGCCGACTGCCAGTCGGCGGACGCAACACGGCAAGCCACGTCCCTATCGTTCCGCACGCTCGCGGGTTGGCAACCCGCGATACGGCAGGCTGGGCAGCCTGCGCTACCAAGCCCGATTCGTTGCAACTCAAAACACGCAACACGCAACACGAGGGCAGAGACCCAAGCCGTCCGCGCGCATCTCGACTTGAACATCTCTCCACTCTCCGCCGTCAACGAACCATGCCCATGAACCGCCGACTTCCTGTCGCCTGCGCCCTGTTCACTCTGGCCGCTATCGCCATCGCGTCCGCCGAGAATTTTCCACAGTGGCGTGGCCCGGACGGGCAGGGCCACGCGATGGCTTCCGGCCTGCCGCAGACCTGGAGCGAAACGGAGAACGTGGCCTGGAAGACAAGAATCCCCGGACGCGGCTGGTCTTCGCCCGTCATCGAGGGCCAACAAATCTGGCTCACGACGGCGCTGGAAACTCCCGCCAAGCCCGCCGACGCCCAGCGCCGTCTCAAAGCCAACACGGGCAACCAGCCTCTCACGGTCCTTGAAGAAGTCCGTTTCCACGCCATCTGCGTGGATCGCGACAGCGGTCGCATCGTCCACGACGTGCTTGTGCTGACGGAGCGGGATCCGCAGTGGGTCCACGAACAAAACAGCTACGCCTCGCCCACGCCGGTCATCGAGGAAGGCCGGCTCTACTGCCATTTCGGCGCCTCCGGCACTGCGTGTGTCGATGCCCGCGCCGACCGGGTGCTCTGGACCAACACCAGCCTGCGCGTCAACCACGAGAACGGCCCCGGCAGCTCGCTCATGCTCTGGAAGGACCTCGTCATCTTCCACCTCGACGGCAGCGACGAGCAATCCATTGCCGCACTGGACAAGCGCACCGGCAAGCTCGCGTGGAAGACCGCCCGCACCGGCAAGATGAGCGACAATGGGCAAATGAGGAAATCCTACGGCACGCCGCTCGCCCTCGACATCGCGGGCCGGCCGCAACTCGTCTCGCCCGCCGCCGACTGGCTTTACTTCTACGACCCCGCCACCGGCCGCGAGCTGACGAAGCTCGCCTACGGCGCGCTCGGCTTCAGCATCTCGCCCCGGCCGGTCGCCGGGCACGGAATGATTTTCATGTCCACGGCGTTCATGAAACCGGAGCTGCTGGCCATCCGGTACGACAGCGCCGCCGGGCCGTCGATCGAATGGCGCTCCAAGCAGGGCGCGCCCAATGTGCCTTCGCCGCTGTTGGTTGGCGACGAGCTTTACTTCGTGAGCGATTCGGGCGGCATCGTGACTTGCCTGGACGCAAAGACGGGCCGGGAAAACTACCGCGAACGCCTCGGTGGCAATTTCTACGCCTCGCCGCTCTACGCGGACGGCAAGCTCATCTTCGTCGGGCGCGAGGGCGCCGCGAGTCTCGTCGCGCCGGGCAAGACGTTCAAGCTGCTCGCGAAAAATCAACTCGAAGGGAAATTCTTCGCCTCGCCCGCCGCGACCGGCAACGCGCTGTTCCTGCGGTCCGATCAGGCGCTGTATCGAATCGAGAAGAAGGACGGCACGTCGGGAAGCCGATGAAGAGCAACGCACGCACAGCCATGATGGCCGGGCGAACCCTTGCCATGAACCGGAGCGCCGGCATCCTGCCGGCGAGCTCCTCGACTGACGACCAAGCCGCTCGCCGGCAGGATGCCGGCGCTCCCAGCCAACCGTGCTGCGGCCCCGTTTTGAGCGCCACGCGCCCTGCCTCGCGCCGCGAATTCCTGCGCCGGGCCGGCGGAGGCTTCGGCCTGCTCGCCTTGGCTTCGCTGCTCGATCGCGATGGCCTCCTCGCCGCCGACGCCCTCACGCAACACGCAACACGCACCACGAATCCCCTCTCCCCCCGCCCTCCGCACTTCACTCCCCGCGCCCGCTCCGTCATCTTCCTCTTCATGTCCGGCGGGCCGAGTCATGTCGATTTGTTCGACCCGAAGCCTGACCTGATTCGGCTCGCCGGCCAGCCGATTCCCGAGTCTTTCGGCACGTTCAAGACCCGCCGCAACGTCGCGAAGAACAAGCTGCTTCCGCCCCTGCGGCCGTTCCGAAAGCACGGCCAGTCCGGGATCGAGGTCAGCGAGCTTCTTCCACACATCGCGGGGTGCGTCGATGACCTTTGCGTGTTGCGCGGCTGCCACGGGGACAGCGTGACGCACCCCGAGTCGGTGTACCTGATGAACACCGGCTCGATCCTGATGGGCCGGGCGAGCCTTGGCGCGTGGGCGGCCTACGGGCTGGGCACGGAGAACGAGAATCTCCCGGCGTTCGTCGTGCTGCCGGACCCGGGTGGCTGGCCCAAAGGCGGCGCGCCCGCGTGGAGCAACGGTTACCTGCCCGCCGCCTATCAAGGCACCCTCCTGCGCGGCGGCCCCTCGCCGATTCTACACCTTGAAACTCCGTCCGGCATTTCCGCCGGGCAGCAACGAGACACAATCGACTTCATCAACGGCCTCAACCGCGCCCAACTCCGCCCCGGCGAAGAATCGTCCGAACTTGCCGCGCGCATCGCCGCCTACGAACTGGCTTTCCGTATGCAAAGCCACGCGCCTGCGGTCGTGGACATTTCCAGCGAAAGCGCGGCGACGCGTCGGCTTTACGGCCTGGACGACAAGACTGCCGCCGAGTTTGGCGCCCGCTGCCTGCTGGCGCGGCGGCTGGTCGAAGCGGGCGTCCGATTCGTGCAGGTTTACTGCGGCGACACCAACGGCTGGGACGGCCATTCCGACATGGAGGGCAACCACTCGAAGCTTTGCGCGCAAAGCGACCTGCCGATCGCCGGTTTGTTGAAGGATCTCAAAGCCCGCGGCCTGCTCGAGAGCACGCTGGTAGTGTGGGGCGGCGAATTCGGCCGCATGCCGATGAGCGAACAG
>CAZZAQ010000451.1:0-568 GCA_964652165.1 uncultured Bifidobacterium sp. | reverse complement strand
GCTCACCTTCCGCCACCACGGCCGCGATGAACGCTTGACTGACGTGGCGGGAAAAGTCGTTGAGCGGGCGCTGGCGTGAGCCGGGTCGCGCGGGCGTGCTGGTGCCGCGTTACCCGGGAGTCCGCGGCATGGCCGACATCACTCATAGCAGCGTTTCGGTTCATGAGCAGGAGCAACGGGCTGGCCGGGTGTAGTCTCACACTTTGCAAAGTGTGAGAGTACGGCTGCAGGCCGTAGTCGCCGCCATGGTTCCAATCCGTCACCGAAGGCTCTTACTCAGAACGCCGCGGCATCGAAGTCACCCTCGCTCCAAGAAGTGTGCCGCCGGAGCGCAGCGACGACGGCGCTCTGGCTACGGGCCAACCCTTGGCCACACGAGCCAAGGCTGTGTCGCGCTGCGCTTGCTACCAGAGCGCCGGACTCCGATCCGGCGCGATGCAACATCCGAAACACACCGGATCGGAGTCCGGCGCTCCGATTCATGCGAAGCCTCCTCGATGCCCAAATCGCCCATCGGGGCCATGAACCCGGTAGGGACGCGCTGCGGCGCGTCCAGGCCGACCAGCAG
>CAZZAQ010000450.1:3353-4634 GCA_964652165.1 uncultured Bifidobacterium sp. | reverse complement strand
CCGCTCGCGGAGATCCAGTTGCTCCGCAAGTTCGCGGATGGCGGCCTGCCTGGATGCCAAGGACGTCTTCATGCTGGGTCTGGGCAGCGGCATCACCGGCCGGGCGATTCTTGGCCATCCTGTCGAACGCCTGGTCATCGCGGAGAATTGCGAGCCGGTCGTGCGCGCCGCCAGGTACTTCGATGAATGGAATGGAGGGGTGCTGACCAATCCCGCGACCCGAATCTGGATGGAAGATGCGCGAACGATTTTGAAACTCAGTCCAAAGAAATACGATGTCATCATCAGTCAGCCTTCCAACCCGTGGATGGCCGGCGTGGGGAGCGTTTTCAGTCGAGAATACTACGGGCTTGCCGCCAGCCGGCTGAAGGACGGAGGCGTCATGGCCCAATGGTTCCATGTGTACGACATGCATGACGGCATCGTGAACCTCGTGCTGCGCACGTTCGGCACGGTGTTTCCGCACATGGAAATTTGGGATTCTGGGAGCGGAGACCTGATCCTGCTCGGCTCGCTGAAAGCATGGCCCAGCGAACCCTCGGTTTACCGCAGGCTGTTCGCTCGACCGTCAGTGCGAAGGGATTTGGAATTGGTCGGAATCAGTTCCCCGGAGGCCCTGTGGGCCCGGCAACTGGCTTCGCAGAACACAGCGTTTGCAATCGCCGGTCCAGGTCCCATTCAATCCGACTTTTTTCCGACCCTCGAATATGAGGCGCCGCGGGCTTTCTACATCGGCGCGACCGCCCGTGACTTGAAACAATTTGATGAGCGCACGTGGCAATGCGAGTTGGCGCCAATCGAAAAGCAGCGCGCCCTGGCATCGCTTGATGAGAGCACGCTGCGAGCCTTGTTCGAGAAATTTTCGACCATCAATGATGATCTCCGCAGTCACATCGCGGGGCGGATCGCTGGCGGAGCCGCGCCCGGAACAGGCCCCCGCCCAGCCGGACCGTGCCTGCTGGGCAGGACCGCTGCGGAGGCGGTGACGGTCACGATACCGTCAGATGTGAACGAAGAGGTTCGGAGACTGCTCATGGCCAGCGCCGATTTGCAGCGAGGCGGGGAAGCGCGGAAACAGGCGATCGGCACCGTGCTCGCGTTGCTCCAGTCCTACAGCTCAAAGTCTGACTGGGCCGTGGGCCATTACGCGAGTCTCGCTGTGGGAGCAAGCATTGCTTCGGGGGATGTTCGTCGCGCAGGGGAGATTCTTTCCCTGGCGCGTCGCTTGCGTCCCGAGGACGCGCAGTTGGGCTTCTTGCAGCGGGTGATTGTCGGAAGGAG
>CAZZAQ010000450.1:0-3343 GCA_964652165.1 uncultured Bifidobacterium sp. | reverse complement strand
AAATGTATGCAACATTGACGAATTGAGCCAAACCTGATCCATTGCATCGCCGGACAAGCCCAAGTGCCGGCATTATGGAATTGAGACAACTGCGGGTTTTTCAGGCCATCGCTCGGATCGGCAGCGTCGCGTCGGCGGCTTCGGAACTTCACCTGACCCCTTCCGCCTTGAGTCACGCGCTCAAGGCGCTTGAATCGGAAATCGGTTGCCGGTTGTTTGATCGCATTGGCCAGCGTTTGCGGTTGAACGCGGCTGGAGAACGATTCCTGGCGGAGGTCGAACCGCACCTCGCAGGGCTCGCCTCCGCGCCCGAGCAGGTGCGGCAACTCGTTCGGGGCGGACACACGCGGCTGCGCCTGGGCGCTTCGGCGTCCGCCTGCAACCACATCCTGCCGAAGGTCATTCGCGATTTGCAGAAGGCCTTTCCCCGGCTCGAAGTGCGGATTGAATCAGGCGATTCGGCGCAATTGATCGCCCAGGTGAAGCGCTATCATCGCCACGGCCACGGCCACGGCTTCGGTGGGTTTGACCAGGAGCCCGGAATCGCGCGCGAGTTGCTTGTGGCCGGTGATGCCGCAGAGCTCGGCGCGAAAGTAGATACCGGGCTCGACGTCGGTCGCAGCCGGGTATGTGTTTAGCGTAGCTGCGACCGTCCCCGGTGGGGCGAGCGTCCTCGCGAGCCGTGCTCGGAGCGCCCAACGAGGCGTCGTCATCGGTTCGTCCGCCCCCATTATTGCCAACGTGCTGCTGCGGGGACTTCAACCACGGCCTCGCTCCGTATGCGTGTAGCGTAGCTGCGACCGTGAGGTCGCGGGACGGGGACGCAGAAGGCTAGGCATCGGCATCGTTTTCGTTCCCTCTCGAGAATTCGGCCTGCGACCTCACGGTCGCAGCTACGCTAAACAGGTACCGCGCTCCGCCGGCAGGCCACGGCCACTGAATCCCCCCGCGTGCTTCCAGGTGCCGATAATCATCGATGCCCGTGATGTCACACGACTGGCCAGTGGAGAGCTTTTTGAGGATTTGGAAGACGGCTTGCGGCGACGTCCATTGCGTGAACAACTCCCCGCAGCCCCAATAGTGGGCAACGAGGCGGAAGATGTTGAAATCGCTCATCGCCTGGCCGGGGGCGCGGGAAACATTCTTCACCAGGCCGAAGCGCCGTTCGCTGCTGATGAACGTGCCCTCCTTCTCGCCCCAGCCGGCGGCGGGCAGGAACAAGTGCGCCCGCCGCGCCGTCTCCGTCGTGGCATACATGTCCTGCACGACGAGAAACTCCAGCCGGTCGAGGGCGCTCGTGGCGCGGGCCGAGTCAATCCACGAATGCGCCGTGTTGGTGGCGATCACCCAGAGGCCCTTGATGCGTCCTTCGGCGACGCCTTGCATAATCTGTTCGTAAGAAAGCGACGCCTTGGCCGGAATCCGCTCGACGGGGATGCCCAGCAGGCGCGCGACCGCTTTGCGGTGTTCGGCACTGTGGAACTCCCGGCCGGCGGGCAAGCCCGTGATGTTGGCGAAGAGCCGCGAGCCCATCGCGTTGCACTGGCCGGTGATGCTGTTCGCGCCCGTGCCGGGGCGTCCGACGTTGCCGGTCATCAATGCGAGGTTGACGATCGCCTGAGCGGTGCGAGTGCCTTCGTGGCTCTGGTTCACGCCCATCGTCCACCAGAAGCTCACCGCCTTGCCCTTCGCGATCGCTTGGGCGGCCCGAAACAGCTCACCCATCGTCAGGCCGCTTTCCGCCGCGACGCTTTCTGGGGTGAATCGTCGCACGAACGCTGCGAACTCTGCGAAGCCCGTCGTGTGGCGCTCGATGAACGGGCGGTCAATCCAGCCGCTTTGCGCCAGCAGGTTCGCCAGGCCGTAGAGCAACGTGAGATCGGACTTGGGCCGCAGCGCGAGGTGCTGCGTGGCGTTCATGGCCATCTCCTCGGTGCAAATCTGGCCGGTGCTCAGAAACGCCACGCTCTCCGGCCCGTGTTGGTCCATCAGCGCGCGGAATTTCAGCGTGAAGACTTGCATGGCCTCGTCCCAGTCGGTGGGCTCGAGCCTGCCGGTTTTGGGATTGCGCAGGAGCGGCGCGGTGGCGCGGTCGGGCGCGGCGAGCGGCGTGAGAGATTCCCAGCCTTTTGGGCAGGCCATGCCGAGGTTCACCGGGTAATCGGCGGTCGGCGTGAGGTTCACCGCCACCCCGGATTGCAGATGCACGTCGAGGGAACAACCGGTCGAGCAGTAGCCGCAGACCGAGCGCGTGGTGGCGTCTGGCCGCAGGCGCGCGGGGACTTTGCCCAGGCCGAAGTCGCCGGGATGCAGCGTAAGGTCGGCGGAGAGAGGGCCGGTCCATTGGCGGAGGAGGGAGTTTGTGTTCGCAACTGGCGCCGCGGTCACCGGCCCGGCGCGTTCCGCAATGGCCGAGGATTCTCGCGCGGCGTCGGAGCCGGGCGCACTGCTCGCGGCCGGGGTCGGCGTTGGCGATTTTCTGAGCCTCATAAGCCACGGCCTCCGGGCATCTTGGGGGCGACCTCGGCGACGAAGAACAGGTGGCGCTCGATGACTTCACCAACGAGGCACAACACCAAGGCCAACGCGGCCAGGCCGACGAAGGGCGCGCCTGCGAGCATCATCACAGGCAGCACTACGCCGCCCACGACGGCGCACATCACCCGCACGCGCGACAACCGGCCGAACGGGCCGTTGAGCAGCAGCACGGTCTTGCTGGGAGCGCCGGCATCTTGCCGGCAAGTGGCTTGGCTGTGACTCGAGAAACTCGCCGGCAGGATGCCGGCGCTCCCAGTGAAACGGTTCTTGGCCCCGATGCGCGTCCAAACTTGGAAGTCAAGGTTCTCCAACATGCGGAAGGTGCGCTGCTCCACGGCGAGTTTGAAAGCAGCTCCGAGCACTACGAGCGCAACAATCAGGCTCCGTGGCAGAATGGGAGCGGTGCCGAGTGTTGAAAGCAGCAGCGCTCCCGCGCCGCCGAGCAAAAGTGTGGTGCCAAAAAATTTCCGAACGTCATCGGTGCGTTCCAGAAGGGCCGGCGTGTGTCCACGTAGACCATCGCCGAGCAAGCGACGGCGAGCACACCGGCAAGCGCAGCAAGAATGGCGGAGAGCGGATGGCCGATGAGGAGATGCACGCCGAACGCGCAAAGGAATGCCCCGAACGCAATCAACTCACGACTCAGCCACGACTTCCGCCAGCCGAGAAAGCTGCGCCACGCCTTGAGCGGTTGGCCGAGGTGCAGAGCGCCGACCCCGACGCCAAGCGCGGTGACCGCAACGGCAACGACCGCCAGCCTGCGCGAGCCGTCGCCCGTGAGCGCATCTAGGAGGGCCAGGCCGGC
>CAZZAQ010000449.1:3432-4635 GCA_964652165.1 uncultured Bifidobacterium sp. | reverse complement strand
ATCAGCGTTTCGTAGGTGCCGGTGCTCTTTTCCAGCGCAAACGAGCGCATCGTGATCACCGCCGGCATCACCAGGAGAATGAACCAGAAGAACTGGGTGTCGAAGAAGAGGAGCGTCAGGGGCAGGTTCTCGGCATTGCCATTTTCGATCCAAAACATCAACACGAAGCAACCCCCGAGCACGAGCGTTGTGACGGCCAAAACGATGTAGCCCATCCACGACTTGAAGAACGTGCCCAGTTCCCGGCGCACCAGCGTGCAATAGGCCCGCATCAGCTCTCCTCCTCCCGATCCGGTCGTGTGACCTGCACGAAAATGTCCTCCAGCGAATGCCGGCTGCGCGTCAGCTCGCGTAACGGCCAGCCCTGTGCGCACACCAGCTCATAGACTTGCGGGCGGAGGTCCACGCCCGGCCGCGCCGTGAGCGAGCACCGAACGTAGTCGCCCTCGGCCGGCGCCAGGTCGAACCGCTCCACGTCCGCCATGGCTTCCCAGGCCGATTGCAATTCAGGGAGTGGCGCGATGATTTCGGCCACCACCTGGCCGCTCTCACTCATCACCTGCTGCAGGTTTTCCGGCGTGTCGTCAGCCAGAATCTGCCCCTGGCGCAAAATGAGCACGCGGCTGCAGGTCATTTCGACCTCGGGAAGAATGTGCGTCGAGATCAGCACCGTGTGCCGGCCGGCCAGGTCTTTGATCAACTGGCGGACCGCGCGAATCTGGTTGGGATCCAACCCGATGGTCGGCTCGTCGAGGATGATCAACTCCGGTTCGTGGACGAGCGCGTCCGCCAGCCCGACGCGCTGCTGATAGCCCTTGGAGAGCTGGCCGATGATTCGCTTGCGCACGTCGGTCAGCCCGCACTGCTGCATCACCGTCTCCACTCGCTCACGGGCCGCCGCGCGCCGAAGCCCTTTCAGGTTCGCCCGGAACTGAAGATACTCCCGGACCCGCAGGTCGCGGTGCAGCGGATTGTTCTCCGGCATATAGCCAATGCGGCGGCGAACCTCGTCGGCCTGGGTGAAGACGTCGAAGCCCGCGACGCGCGCCGTGCCCGACGTGGCGGGCATGAAGCAGGCGAGGACGCGCATGATCGTGCTCTTGCCCGCGCCATTGGGCCCGAGCAAGCCGACAATTTCGCCGCGCTGGACGGCGAACGACACGTCGCTGACCGCCCGTGCGGCCGCATAGCGTTTGGTGAGGT
>CAZZAQ010000449.1:1977-3422 GCA_964652165.1 uncultured Bifidobacterium sp. | reverse complement strand
CTCGTTCGCCGGCCAATCCCAAAATGGCTCAGCAGCGCGTGTCGGGCGCATCCCGACACTGTGATGAACGTCCCTGACCGCTCTCGGCCGGCTGCTGGAAAGTAGGGCAGGCGTCTCGCCTGCCCCGCGTCGGCGGAGCCGACGCGCCGCTCGCGCTGGCGCGCTCGCTGGGCAGGCGAGACGCCTGCCCTACTTTCGCCGCGACTCAAATTCGCTCAAAATATCGCCTCATCTCCCAATCCGTCACCGCGTTGCCATACGCTCCCGTCTCCAACCGCGCGGTGTGGACATAGAAATCCACGACGGCGTCGCCCAGTGCGCGCCGCGCCAATTTGCTCCTGTTGAGCAAATCCGCCGCGTCGCTCAGCGAGCCGGGCAGCGCCGGCAGCGCCGCATCCACGTAGGCGTTGCCCTCGTAAACTGCGCCGCAATCCAGTCCTTCCTCGACCCCTGCCAGCCCCGCCGCCAGAGTCGCGGCGAAGGCCAGATACGGGTTCGCGTCCGCGCCCGGCATTCGGTTTTCGATGCGGAATGAGTTCCCGTTCCCCACCACGCGGAAGCCCACGGTGCGATTGTCGTGCGCCCACGCCAGCTTCGTCGGCGCCCAACTGCCCGGCTGGTAGCGTTTGTAGGCATTAATCGTCGGCGCAAAAAAATAACTGAGCTCGCGCGAATACTTCAGCAGCCCGCCGAGGAACTGCCGAAACAGCTTCGAGCCACGCCCGTCCTTGGCGCCCTTCCCGTCCCAAAACAGGTTCCTTCCGCCCTGCCACAGGCTGGCGTGGATGTGGCAACTGCTCCCCGGTTCGCTCATCGACGGTTTGGCCATGAACGTCACGCTGCGGCCCTGTTGCGCGGCGATTTCCTTCACGCCTTGCTTGAACACCGTGTGCAAGTCAGCCATCTCGAGCGGCGTCGTGTAGAGGAAATTCACCTCGTGCTGGCCGCGGCCCCATTCGCCCTTGCTCGACTCGACCGGCACCCGCGCCGCGGCCATCTGGTTGCGAATCGCGCGGAACAGCCCCTCGTCGCGGGCTGGTTGCATCGTGTGATAATCGATGCGGTAATCGCTCGAGGGCGTCAGCCCGCGGTAATCCGCCACGTGCGCGTCATGATAACTGGCATTGAAGAGGAAGAACTCCACCTCGCTGGCCACGTTGCAAACCAGCCGCCGTTTGGCCAGGCGTTCCAACTGCCCCCGCAGCACGCTGCGCGGCGCTTCCGACACGGGCCGGCCGTCATGATGGCAAAAATCGCAGATCGCCAGTGCCGTCCCCGGCAGCCACGGCACGGGGCGCAGCGTCGCCAGGTCCGGCCGCAACTCGAAGTCTCCGAACCCCGACTCCCAGTTCGCCACGCCGAAGCCCCGCTGGGGTTCCATGTCGATATCGACGGTGAGCAGATAATTGCACCCGTGCGTGCCGTGCTCGACCACCGATTCCAGG
>CAZZAQ010000449.1:0-1967 GCA_964652165.1 uncultured Bifidobacterium sp. | reverse complement strand
CCCACGAGACGCCCGAACACATCCGGAAACGCCACCACCACCGTGTCGATATCGCCTCGTTGGACGAGCCTGCGCAGGGTCTGGAGATTCATAAGCGGGTGCGCGGAGCATAGGCGGTCGGTTCCGGACGGGTCGATGAATTTCGGTTCAGGACCGCGCCGAAGGAAGAAAGTTCCGGGTTCCGGGTTCCGGGTTCCAGGTTCAAAATTCAAAATTCAAAATTCAAAATTGAATAAGGGTTCAAGGGTGCGAAGCATGAATTCTGCATTTTTAATTTTTAATTTTGAATTCTAAACCTTGGACTTTGCCCCTTGAACTCCGAGCCTCGTTTATCGAGCCTTGCCCCCATGCCGGCCCTCGTGCCTTCACGCATCACGCAACACGCAACACGTTTTGCCCCCGTTGACCAGGTGATGGCCGAAGAACGCGCGGCCTCCTTTACCAAGCGCAGCATCAAAACCTCCGCCAAGCTCGCCGGCCTCAAGATGGCCGTGGCCATGATGGACCTCACCACGCTCGAAGGCAAAGACACCCCGGGTAAAGTCGCCTACCTTTGCCGTAAGGCGCTCCAACCTATCGAGGCCACTTACGAGGTGCCGCCGTGTGCCGCCGTCTGTGTCTATCCGAACATGGTCCGATGGGCGCGCAAGTTTCTCGGTCAGAACTCGTCCGTCCGCGTCGCCAGTGTCGCGACCGGCTTTCCGAGCGGGCAGTTTCCCCTCCGCACCCGCCTCCAGGAAACCCGCTGCGCCGTTGCCGACGGCGCCGATGAGATTGACATGGTAATCGACCGCGGAGCGTTCCTCGCCGGCGAACACGCACGCGTCTTCGACGAAATCGCCGCCGTGAAGGAAGCCTGCGGCCGCGCCCACCTCAAGGTCATCCTCGAAACCGGCGAACTCGTCACCTACGACAACGTGCGCGTCGCCAGTCAACTGGCGATGGAGGCCGGCGCGGACTTCATCAAGACCAGCACCGGCAAGATCCAGCCCGCGGCAACGATGCCGGTGACGCTCGTGATGCTCGAAGCCATTCGCGATTACTTCTTCGCCACCGGTCTGCGCGTCGGGATGAAACCCGCGGGGGGCATCCGCACGGCCAAACAGGCGCTCGCTTATCTCATGATGGTGAAGGAAACCCTCGGCGACGACTGGCTGACGCCCGAGTTCTTCCGATTCGGCGCCAGCACGCTCGTGAACGACGTATTGATGCAAATCGTGAAGCTGGCCGATGGCTGCTACCAGAGCCCGGAATACTTTTCGTTGCCGTGACGAACGCCCGCTTCACGTAAAACGTAAAACGTGAAACGTAACATGGGTCCTCCATGTTCTCCTGGCACCCCCGTCTCTTACGTTTTACGTTTCACGTTTTACGTTTCCGCTTCACACGTCCCGTTTGGACGCCACGATTTCCCTGAACACCAACCCCCCTCGTCCGTCCAACCCAGTGCCGTCCGATGAAAATCACCGACGCCTTTATCGCCGAGCACGCGGTTCTCTACGCGCAACTGGATCACCTTGAGCAAGCCGTCCCCGCCGCCAGGACTCTGGGCGAGCTCAAGGCGATGGCCGGCCTGCTGGAAGCCGCGCTCCGGACCCATGCCGACCTCGAAGACCAACTGCTCTTCAACAACCTCGAACCGGGCCTCGACCAGATGGGCAAACTCGAGAAAGTCCAGCACGAGCACGACGCCATCTGCAAAGAACTCGAACAGATCCGCCATTCTCGCTCGAAAAAGGACGCGCAACGTCGGCTGCTCAACGTCGTCCACCTGACGCGCAAGGAGTTCGATCTCGAAGACCGCGTCATTTTCCGGCTTGCGGAGGAACTCCTGCGCGAAGACACGCTAAAGCAACTCGGCAAGGCCTGGGCCCGCCAGCGCCTCGTGCCCGCGCGGTAGGGGCTTGGTCAGAGGGCGCATCTCACTTTCTGGCGAGCTCAAATGGATCGGTTGGTTTGTGGGGCTG
>CAZZAQ010000448.1:0-4649 GCA_964652165.1 uncultured Bifidobacterium sp. | reverse complement strand
CGACGACGACGGCTGGCTGGACGTTTACCTCGGCACGGGCGACCCGGAGTTCAGCACGCTGGTGCCCAACCGCATGTTTCGGAACGCGGACGGGAAATTCTTCCAGGACGTGACGACCGCCGGCGGCTTCGGCCACTTGCAAAAGGGCCACGGCATCGCGTTTGCCGACTTCGACAACGACGGCGACCAGGACATCTACGAAGTGATGGGCGGCTTCTATTCAGGCGACAACTACCGCAACGTGCTCTACGAGAATCCGGGCTTTGGCCGGCGCTGGATCACCTTGAAGCTGGAAGGCGTGAAGTCCAATCGCGCCGCGCTGGGCGCGCGAATCAAAGTGAACGTGAAGACTCCCGCCGGACCGCGCGCCGTTCACAAGACCGTGAGCACCGGCGGCAGCTTTGGCGGGTCGCCCTTGCGCCAGGAAATCGGCCTGGGCGACGCGCTGTCCATCGAGTCGGTCGAAGTCACCTGGCCCGCGACGGGCCGCGTGCAGGTGCTCAAAGATCTTGCGCTCGATCAATTCTACAAAATCCGCGAAGGCGACGCAGCCGCGACGCCATGGCCATTGAAGAAGCTCAAGTTCGTCCTGGTGCCCGACAAAGTATGCGGGCCGCCGCAGTGGGCGCGGTAAGGAGATTCCAAAAGGCGTCAACCCTCAATGGCGTTTACTGACAGGACCGCAGTTACCCTGCTCTTGACTGAAGCGCGGATGGCCGCAAGAAGGCACAAAAGGCACAAAGACATTCATCTCTTATGCCTTCTGTGCCTTCTTGCGGCTCTCCCTTCTGAGGACTGAACCTTATGGGCTTCTCGGCGCTTCCTGTTGCGCCGGATCCATCAGCCGGCGCAATTCTTCGCTGGGGCCGCCGCCGAATTGTCTCCAGAAAAGTTCCTTGAACGGGTTCACCTTCGGGCCGGTGGCGTTTTCGTTCACGAGCAGCGGCGGCAGGGAAGCCCACCAGGCGTCGTAAGCGAAGGCCAATTCGCGCGCGACGCCGGAGTGTTCGTCGAGAACGTCGCGCGTCTCACCGGGATCGGCGGCCACGTCGAAAAGCTGCCACTGCGCGCGGGCGCCGCCGTTTGTGGAAACGAGGTGCCAGCGGGCGTTGCGGGCGCTGCACGACTTGAACTTCCACTCCTCGGGTGGCGTGCCCTTCGGCCAACGACCGCAATGCGTGATGAGGACCCGGTCGGCCCACAGCGCGCGCGGATTCTCCAGCAACGGAACCAGGCTGCGGCCTTCCATTTGCGTGGCAACGCGCCGGCCCAGTTTGGCGCCGGCCAGCTCCGCCAGCGTGGGGAAAAAATCGACGTGCGCGGTGAGCGCCGTGACATCCGCGGGCTCGAGCCGGCCCGGCCAGCGCCAGAGCGAGGCGGCGCGCGTGCCGCCGAGCCACGGCGTGTTCTTCGAGCCGCGCATCCCGGCGTTGAACAGGCCCGTGCCGACCGTGCCGCCGTTGTCGTTCATGAAGATGACCAGCGTGTCCCGTTCGAGACCCCACTCGCGCAGCGCGGCGAGCAGGCGACCGACGTTGTCGTCGATGTTGGCGATCATGCCGAAGAACTTCGCCACGTTGGTCCCTTTCACCTTGCCGGCGTAGCGGGCTTCGTCCTCGGCGCGCACTTGGAGCGGGGCGTGCGGCGCGTTGGGCGCGATCCAGGCCAGGAACGGCTTGCGGCCCTTCACGCGCGCGATCCAGTTCGTGGCTTGCGCGAAGAACACGTCCGTGCAGTAGCCGGCGGTCTTCACGAAGCGGCCGTTGTGCAAAATGGCGGGATCGAAATAGGTGTTGCCGGGCGCATCGCCGCACGAGCCGGCATAGGTCTGGCCGATGCCGCCCGCGCCGTGGATGAACATCTCGTCGAAGCCGCGCCGGTCCGGGCGATACTTCGGCTCGTCGCCCAGGTGCCACTTGCCGAAGATGCCGGTCGTGTAGCCCGCGCCGCGCAGCACTTGCGCAAGGGTCGTGGCTTTCAGCGTCAGTCGTTCGCGTTCGAGGATGGTGTGGGTGACGCCGTTTTTGAACTCGTGCCGGCCCGTGAGCAGCGCGCTGCGCGAGGGCGCGCAGGTCGGGCTGACGTGGAAGTCGGTGAAGCGCACTCCTTCGCGGTGCAGCCGGTCGATGTTCGGCGTTTCGAGCACTGGATTTCCGTGGCACGACAGGTCACCGTAGCCCTGGTCGTCGGTGAGGATGAACACAATATTCGGCCGCGAGCCGGCGAGGGCCGCGGCGTGCGCCGAATGAGCCAGGGCCAAGGCAAGGGCGGCGGCGAGCAGGACGGTCTTCACGGTTCGGCACTTATCAAAGCAGCTTCCGGCACGCGAAGATCTGGACGTGATGGAAGACGCGCTTGCTGTGCTTCACTTCGACGACACCCATGGGCGTAACCGATTCAAACTCGGCGAGCAACGACTCCGGCGGCTGATACGGATCGGCGTCGAGCACGAAAAAAATTGCGTCCTGGCCCTTCCGGTGTGCGTCCTGGCCCTTCCGGTGTTCGTGGTACCGGTACTGCGGCCAGAAGTAGAACTGGCTCCTGGGGATTTGTTTGTTGACCCGCGCGTAAACGAGCGGCGAGTCCGGCAGCCCGGCTCGCGCTTCGGGCAGGTAAAAAGTGACCTGGCTGGCGGGGCCATAGTGCGGCGTGACAATGAAAACCTCACGGCCTTCGGCCAGCAGCTCGGTGCGCGCCTTGGCGACGGCTTCGGCGATGCCCTTGATGCCTCGCACGCGCCGAAGCACATCCCACTCCGCCGGCAGTGTCACGCCCGCGGCCTTGCGCGTGAGATCGGTTTCGTGCAGGAACGGCAGCGCCGCAAATCCGAGCAGCAGCGCCGTCACCAGCCAGGCCTTCACGCCACGGGCGCCCTCCCGCCAGCGTTGGTCCCAGTAGACGGCCATGAGGCAGAACATCGGGACGACGGCGCAGGCGATCCAGTTTGGCTGGACGCGTGTCCGCAGCGTCAACAGCCAGTAACCGAGAAAGACCGGCGCGCCCATCGAAAAGAAAAAAGTCAGCAAAGAGTCCTTCCGCTTCGGGGCCCACATCCTCGCCATCGCCCAGAGGCACGCAAGAAAGAGCACCGGGTTCAGCAACCCTGCTTCGGCCCAAAAAAAATCGCCGATGTAGTCGGGCGTCGGCTTCCACGCTTTTTCGAGCCGCGCGTTCGTCCAAAGGTGGTGAAGAGTGATCCAGTCGCGCTCGGCATTCCAAATCACGATCGGCAGCGTGCAGACCGCGAACACGACCAACGCGAGCCACGGCCCCGGGCGGCGCAAATGAACGCGCGCCGGCTTCCAAAGCGCGAAGAAGATCGCCCAACAGCCGATCTGGAGCAGCGCGGTGTACTTGCTGAGGAATCCCAGGCCCATCCAAAGGCCGGCCCAGAGCCACTGTGCGGTCGTTCCTTGCGGCTGGACCGCGCGCCAGCCCACGACCATCGCCGCCGTCCAGAACAGCGCCAGCCACGGATCAATCGTCATCAGCACGCTGCCGGCCGACAGCATCGGCGTCGCGGTGATGGCCAGCACGAGAATCAGCCCCAGCCGCGCGCTGGCCACTGCGGCCATGAACCGCAGCAGCATCAGGCTTATCGTTGCGGCGATGACGGGTGAAAAGAACCGCACGCCGAACGCCGTGTCGCCCCAGAGGTGCGTTCCGAGCCAATGGGCGTACGCGATGAGCGGCGGTTTGCTCCAATAGGAGAGCGCCAGGTGCTTGGACCAGAGCCACTGGTAAGCTTCGTCTTCGCTCAATTCGATCAGACTGCTGGCGATGTAAACGAGCCGGGCCACCAGAAAGACCGCGATCAGCCCGTAACCCAGCCGGAGATACTGCGCTTCGCGCAACGCAGGCTCCGCTTCCGGGGCCACCGTCGAGGGCGGAATTGACGCACTTTCGCCTCCCCGCACCACCAGCGTCGGCACGCGGCGCCACCAGAGCGGAAACCAATCCTGCCCCGCTCGCCGCCAGAGCGCCTCGAACGTCCACAAGAACGCCGCGGCGTAGCCGGCCCCGACCGCCGCGCCCACCAGCACGTCACTCGGATAATGGACTCCAAGATAAACGCGCGAGAACGCCATCGTGATCGCGGCGGGCAGCATGAAGCATCCGCTGCGAGGGTAATAAACGAACGCGATGAACGCGGCGGCAAACCAGAGCGAGGCGTGCCCCGACGGCATGCTGCCGCTGGAGCCTCTGCCCACCAGCACCCGCGCGTCCGCGATGTCGTAGAACGGCCGCAGCCGGCCGACGGCGTGCTTGAGTTGGTCGGCCACCAGCGAGTCGCCCAGCGCCAGGACCAGCCCCAGCATGACCACGAAGAGCCGGCCGCGGACGCCGCCTTTCCAGAACAGCAGCAGCGCGAGCACGACGAGGGCCGGGATGAACAGGTCGTGGCTGCTCAACTTCGGCATCAGCGCGTCCAGCGCCGGGCAGGCCAGCTTCAGGTTGATGAAGCGGAAAAGCGCCGTGTCGAGCGATAGCAGCCAGTCGGACATTGGCCGCGCAGTGTGGCGAGCGCCTTGGCGTTTCCAAGGAGAAAGCGGGGAGCGCCTGAGGGCACGGTGCCTCCCGAAGTTGTTGGTGGTTACTCCCTCTCCTCCCTCGGAGGGAGGAGAGGGGCGGGGAGAGGAGGGCCGTCA
>CAZZAQ010000447.1:1573-4658 GCA_964652165.1 uncultured Bifidobacterium sp. | reverse complement strand
GCTCCGGCTCGCGAGGACGCTCGCCCCACCGGCATTCACTGAGGGATTACCCCGCTTTTACGTTTTACGTTTCACGTTTCACGTCTCACCCCTTCAACCTCGGTATCGTAAAGGAAAACACCGCCCCGCCCTCCGGCCGGTTGGCCGCCCAAATCCGCCCCCCGTGCTCCTGCACGATGCGCTGGGAGATTGAAAGGCCGAGGCCCGTGCCCTTGGTCTTGCCGTAGGTCGCAAACGCCTCGAAGAGCCGGTCGATGATTTCAGGCGCAATGCCCTCGCCGGTGTCGGCGATCTCGGTGAGCACTTCGCGGTCGGTGACCTCCGTGCGGACGCGGATTTCGCCGCCCCCGGGCATGGCATCGACGGCGTTCAGGATGAGGTTGTAGAAGACCCGATTAAGGCGCGGCGGATTGAGCGTGAGCTTCACGGTGGGCGGGGGGTTCTCGAAGCGCACGGTGACGCCGCGGGTTGGCACCTCCTGCCGGAGTTCGTCGATGATGCCCTGGAGGTAGCTGCCGTAGTCCTCGGGGTTGAGGGTGACGGGGCCTTGGGCGCCGCGGGTGTAATCGAGAATGTCGTTCACCATGCTGGTGATGCGCTCGACCTGTTTGTGGATGCGGTCCATCGAGGCTTGCCGCGACTGAGCCGTCGCGCCGTCCAGGCAGGCCATTTCGGCGGCCAGCCCGATGATGGTGAGCGGGTTCTTGAGGTCATGCACGATGCTGCTGGCAAACCGGCCGATGAGCGCCATCCGCTCGGCCTGGAGGACTTCGCGGAGGTATTGCTGGTTGAACTCGCGCAGGCGCCGGCTGATCGCCTGGAGCAGCGCCATGCTCAGGCCCGGCGAATGAGTCAACAGCACGGCTATTTGCTCGCGCGGGATGAAATAGAGCACGGACTCGGTCTCGGCCGTTGCGCATGCGGAGCGGGGTTGGTTGTCGAGCACCGCCATTTCACCGAAGAAATCGCCCGGCGCCAGCATGGAGAAGACGCGCCGCTCGCCGGTGCCGACGACCGCCGAGATGTGGACCTGGCCGGACTTGACGATGTAAACGCCGTCGCCGGGGTCGCCTTCCTTGAAGATCTCGCGGCCGGCGGGGACGGCCATCTCGCGCGTCACGTTGGCGAGCTGTTTCAATTCCACGGCGGGAAGCTGGCTGAACAGTTCGCTCGATTCCAGAGGCACCATGGGGCAAGTCTAAGCCAAAGGGCGGGGCGTGCCAATGGGATTGATGCGACAGGATTCGCGGATCGTTGAAGGGTTGAACCGTGGAAGCGTGGAAGCGTTGAACCCTTGAAGGGTTGAAGGGTTGAAGCGCGGAGGCGTTAGCCTGGATATTTCACACGTTTCTCGTCTCGGATAGTCTCCTCTCATTAGCACCCCGCTTCAGCGGGGTGTTCGGGCGGGGCGAGCCGAGAAACCGTTTCAACGGTTTCCCACACCCTGTTGAAACCGTTGAAACGGTTTCGACCACCTCCGACGCGCATACACCCCGCTAAAGCGGGGTGTTAATGAAACCGGCGATTCGGCACTCGAAGCGAGTGTGAAATATCCGGGTTAGGGCGGTCCGCCAGGCGATTCTGCGCCGGGGGCCGGCGCGATGAGCACGACGAACTCTCCTTTCATCGGCTTGTTCGCGGCCAGCGCCAGCAATTCCGCTGGCGTGCCGCGGACGAATTCCTCGAACTTCTTCGTCAGTTCACGGGCCAACACGATCGTTCGTTCGGGGAATACGGCGTTCAACTCTCCCAGCAGCTTCTCGATTCGGTACGGCGATTCGTAGAGCGCCAGGGTGCCGGCAATGTCCCGGAGCGATTCGAGTTGACGGCGGCGCTGGCCCGATTTGTGCGGGAGGAATCCGAGGAAATGAAACTCGCCGGTGGGCAGTCCGCTGGCGGTGAGCGCCGCCACGAGCGCGCACGGGCCCGGCACCGGCTCGACGCGCAAGCCCGCCGCCCGCGCGGCGCGCACGACGCGTTCGCCGGGATCGCTGATGCCAGGACTGCCCGCGTCGGTGACGAGGGCGATGCGTTCGCCGCGCCGGAGGCGCTCGATGATTTCCTCGCTGCGGCGGGCTTCGTTGAAGGCGAAGCAACTGACCAGCGGTTTGCGGATCCCGAAGTGCTTCAACAATTGGCCGGTGCGCCGCGTGTCCTCGGCGGCCACCACGTCGCACTCGCGCAGGACACGCAACGCGCGCAGCGTGATGTCCTCGAGGTTTCCGATAGGCGTCGCCACGAGGTAAAGCGTGCCGGGTTGAAGCGGTGAAGGCGGTTGTGACACGCGGTTATTCGTGGCATGGGCGGCGCGGGAATCCAGACTTTTTCGGCCGGAGCGAGCGCAGGACGGGTTCCAAGCGCCGGCGCGCCGCCAACGTAGGGCAGGCGTCTCGCCTGCCCCGGCCGCGGAGCGGCCGAACGGGGACGCGCCTTCGGCGCTGGGCAGGCGAGACGCCTGCCCTACGTCGGCCCGCGAAGCGCGCTCCCGACCTTGCAGCAGGTGCGCGCCGCCGGTAACTTGGCGAATCCGATGACCAAGCCTGTTGAACGGCCGGCGATTCGCCTGCGCGGCGTGCGCCACAACAACCTGAAGAACTTCGACCTCGACGTTCCCATCGGGCAGCTCACAGTCGTCACCGGCTTGAGCGGCTCGGGCAAGAGTTCGCTGGCGTTCGACACGCTGTTCGCCGAGGGCCAGCGGCGCTACATCGAGACGTTCTCGCCCTACGCGCGGCAGTTCTTCGATCGGATGGACAAGCCGCAGGTGGATCGCATCGAAGGCATCCCTCCGGCCATCGCCATCGAGCAGCGCAACAGTGTGCGCAGCACCCGCTCGACGGTCGGCACCATGACGGAGCTGTGCGACTACATGAAACTGCTGTGGCCGCACCTGGCGCGGCTACACTGCCGGCAGTGCGGCCAGCCCGTGCGCAAGGAACCGCCGCAAGTAGTATGGGAAACGACGATTGCGGATTGCGGCTTGCGGATTGCGGATTTGGCGGGCACGCAGTCCGCGGGGGCGGCCATAACTTTTGGCCTGGCGCTGTCCGACAAACGCTCGGTCAATGAATCGCTCAGCGTGGGT
>CAZZAQ010000447.1:0-1563 GCA_964652165.1 uncultured Bifidobacterium sp. | reverse complement strand
TGCCAACCAGGGCTATCAACGGCTCTTGCTCGAAGGCCAATTCGTGCGGGTGGACGAATTGGAGGCGCGAGCCGGTCGCAAGTCGATGACGTCGCTCACGGTCGTCCAGGACCGCCTTAGGCTTGCCGAACAGGGCCGAGCTCGCTTCATCGAGGCGTGCGAGCACGCGTATCACTTCGGCAAGGGAAAACTCGCCGTTTATCGACTGGACCCCGCAGGCGCCAATCCGCAATCCGCAATCCGCAATCCGCAATACTTCTCCGCCGGCTTCCACTGCGCCCGATGCGACCTCGATTATCGCGAGCCGACGCCGGCGCTTTTCAGCTTCAACCACCCCATCGGCGCCTGCCCGGCGTGCAAGGGTTTCGGGCGCATCATCAGCATCGACTACGGCCTGGCCATTCCCGACCGCTCGAAGTCGCTGGCCGAAGGTTGCGTGAAGCCGTGGCAGAGCGGCAGGAGCGCCGAGTGCCAGGCCGACCTCATGAAATTTTGCCGGGCCAGCGACATCCGCACAGACGTGCCGTTCCAAAAACTCTCGCAGCGCACGCAGGACTGGGTCATCCACGGCGACGCCGACTACGATCCCAACGACCCCGAACACTCCTGGCCCCGCGCCTGGTATGGAGTGAAGGGGTACTTCCGCTGGCTTGAGAGCAAGAGCTACAAGATGCACGTCCGCGTGCTCCTGAGCCGCTACAGGGCTTATTCGACGTGCCCGGAGTGCGCGGGCAAGCGGCTGAGGGCGGAGGCGTTGCTCTACAAGTTGCCATTTCCAAGGAAGTCAGTAATCAGTGAATCAGTTATCAGTAATCAGTCTGAGCGGCCGCCCACAGTACCTCTGAATACTGATTCACTGATTACTGATTACTCCCTTGCCGACTTCTACACCCTGCCCATCGACGCCGCGCTGGAACTCATCGAGCGCATGGCCGCGGCCCGCAAGTTCGCCGCGAATGATCCGATTCAACTGGCGCTGAACGAAGTCCGCTCCCGCCTGCGCTACCTCGTCGAAGTCGGCCTCGGCTACCTTGCGCTGGACCGGCCCACCCGCACGCTCTCGGGCGGTGAAACCGAGCGCGTCAACCTGACCACCTGCCTCGGCACGCGACTCGTCAACACGCTGTTCGTCCTCGACGAGCCGAGCGTCGGACTGCACCCGCGCGACACCGGACGGCTGGTCCACATCCTCGAGCAACTCCGGGACGCGGGGAACACTGTCGTGGTCGTCGAGCATGAAGCCAGCGTCATCCGCGCCGCCGACCGAATTGTGGATCTCGGACCGGGCCAGGGGGAGAAGGGTGGCGAAGTGATCTTTAACGGTCCTGTGGAGGAATTGCTGAAAAGCGAGGCCTCGCTTACCGGCCAATACTTAAGCGGCCGGAGGCAGATTGAAGTCCTCAGGCGCCGGCCGGTGGTTATTCCGTTCGCGGGTGTGGGCGCCGCAAGCGGGGCTGAGGAGAAAGGGAGAAAGGGAGAAAGGGAGATGATGCTTCAGGAAGCTCCTCATCCTTTCTCCCCTGCGCCCGTTCCCACTTTCCATGAACCTCGTAGCAGCCGACG
>CAZZAQ010000446.1:3253-4661 GCA_964652165.1 uncultured Bifidobacterium sp. | reverse complement strand
TGGACGGGCAGCAGCTCAGCTTCCGCCTGGCCGGCATCAACAACCAGAACTTCCTTATGCGCGACCAGCAGACCGGTTCCATCTGGCAGCAGGTCACCGGCAAGGCCATCTTCGGCCCGCTCGCCGGGCGCGCGCTCGAACTGGTGCACACCGACGAACTCAGCTTCGATCTCTGGAAGCAGGAAGCGCCCGGCGGCACGGTGCTGGCGCCGGTGGCCGCCTATGTCAGCGATTACGCGCCCCGGAACTGGGTGGAGCGCGTGTCGGCGCGGCCCACCGTGGTCAGCGTGGCGGGCACGCCGCTCGATGCCCGCGCGCTCGTCGTCGGCATCAGCCTGCAGGGCGCCCATCGCGCCTTTCCTCTACTTGCGGTCATGAAGCAGTGGCCCATCCAGGACAGCGTGGGCAAAACACCCGTGCTAATGGTGGTCGGCCCGGACGGAAAGTCCATTCGCGCCTTTGTCAGCCGAATCGAACCGGAAGGGAAGCCGCTGGAGTTCTTCAAGAAAACCGGCCACAAGACGCCTGGCGACGCCAAGGCCGCAGACGCGACAACCGCCGATGCGAAGACCGCCGATGCGAAAACCGAAGACGCGAAAACCGAAGACGCCTGGGCGCTCCTCGATACCACCACCGGCAGCGAATGGAACTTCCAGGGCTGCGCCACCAGTGGCCCCACCCTGGGCCGCTGCCTGGAGCTGGTCTACGTGCTCAAGGAGTTTTGGTTTAACTGGCGCCTCTATCACCCCGCAACCACCCTGTACAAACACTGAATCTACTTTTTTGATCCCGAGCGAGCCCGCCGTGGCGGGCGAAGTCGAGGGACCCCTCTGCCCTGCACCGCGCGGCGTTCGAGTTGCGCTTGGTACCTAATCCGCTGCTTCAGGTCTGTGTTTTCGGAAGGGCACGGCTTTCAGCCGTGCCCAAAAAGCTCACACCCCTCGGGTTGTCATCCCGAGCAAGCGCGACCAAGCCCGGAGCGCAGCGACGGGCGCGGAAGTGCGCGCCGAGGGATCTTGGTTTTCCCCTCGCCCGTAACCATGCCCGGGGACCGTTTGCGTGGAACCGCCCGTCCCTTGCTCTCCCTTTTCGAGGAACCAGAAACCGGAAACCAGAAACCATCAACCCCAGTGGTGTTACGATTCTCCTTCCCTATGCCCAAAAACAACCGCATTCTCCTCGCCCTGCTCCTGCTGCTCACCACCGTCGCCGCAGACGCACAAAAGCAGCCCGCCGACCTCATCCTGCGCAATGGCCGCATCTACACCTCCGACCCGCAGCGTCCCTGGGCGGAGGCGCTGGCCATCCGCGGCACGAAGATTGTCGCCGTGGGCGGCGAGGCGGACGTGATCAAAATGCGCGGTCCCAGCACGCGCGTGGTTGATCTCGCCGGACGCATGGCCATGCC
>CAZZAQ010000446.1:0-3206 GCA_964652165.1 uncultured Bifidobacterium sp. | reverse complement strand
TTGAGTGGCAGCGTGTCGCTGGGGCAGATTTTCCTCGACGACGCCCGCTCCGCCGCCGAAATCCAGCGCCGGGTCAAGGAGTACGCCGCCAAGCATCCCGAGAAGAAGTGGCTGATCGGTCGCGGCTGGGCCTACGACCTGTTCGCGCCCTCCGGCCTGCCCACCAAGGACATCATTGACGCCGTCGAGCGCGACCGCCCCGTCGTGCTCGAGAACTACGACGGCCACAGCTACTGGGTGAACTCCAAGGCGCTGGAACTGGCCGGCATCACGCGCACAACGCCCGACGTGAAGGAAGGCGAACTGACCGTGGGCATCATCGTCCGCGACCCCGCCACCGGAGAAGCCACTGGCGTCCTCAAGGAAGACGCCATGATCCCGCTGAAGTCGAAGATCGCGTTCCCCAGCCGGGCCGACCTGGATGCGGTGCGTGCCGGGCTGCAGCACGCCAACCGCCACGGCGTGACCAGCGTGCTCAGCACCGCCGACGGAACGGAAGACTTTGCCTTCAGCCTGGCGGAGGCGGAACTGTACGACGAACTGCAGCGCCGCGGCGAACTCACCGTGCGGTTCACCATCGCAGTCGGCCTCGAACCGGCGCTCACCCCGCGGATCCTGGCCCGCTACGAAGGTCTCCGGCGGCGCTTCCGTGGTCCCTGGCTCCGCGCGGGCGTGATCAAGGCTTTCATGGATGGCGTGATCGAATCGCACACTGCCGCCATGCTCGCGCCCTACGCCGACGACCCCTCGCTCTCCGGCTCCATGAACTACACTCCGCAGCAATTCAACGAGCTGGTCCGCGAACTCGACCGGCGCAAGTTCCACGTCATCACGCACGCCATCGGCGACCTCGGCATCCGAACCACTCTTGACGCCTATGAAGCTGCGGCCAGGAACAACGGCCCGCGCGACCGCCGCTTCCGCATCGAGCACATTGAGAACATTCATCCCGCCGACATCCCGCGCTTCGGGAAGCTGGGCGTCATCGCCAGCATGCAGCCGCTCCACGCTTATCCCGGAGCGAACCTCGAGGCCATCTGGGGACGCAACGTCGGCCCCGCGCGCATGCCTAATTCTTTTCCCTGGCAAGGCATCGCCAGGGAAGGCGGACGCCTGAATTTCGGCAGCGACTGGCCGGTGGTGACGCTCGATCCCTTTGAAGGCATCCAGAACGCGGTCACCCGCCAGCGCACCGACGGCACGCCCACCGGCGGCTGGGTCCCGGAACAGCGCGTCACGCTCGACCAGGCGCTCGCCGCCTATACCCGCGACGCCGCCTGGGGGCAGTTCGAGGAAGGCATCAAGGGCACGCTCACTCCCGGCAAGCTGGCCGACATGATTGTGCTCTCGCAGGATCTGTTCAAGATTTCTCCGCTCGACATCCACAAGACCAAGGTGGTGCTCACGGTCGTCGGGGGAAGGGTTGTGCACGAGGAGTAGGGAGGTGGCAAGGCGTTGAGGGGCTGCAGAAGTTGAAAGAGATGGCAAAGGTAATCAGCTAACGAAACTAGCCCTTTTCGGGGATCTCAGGTATCACGGTTTGCGACTCAATCTCGCGGATTACGGGTGCCTCTGATTTTAGAAGAAGCCCAGGGATTCCATCGAAATGAGCGCGGTTATTTGAGACTAGCGTAATCGAGTGGCGAATCGCACACGACGCAATCCATAGGTCATTATCCGCCACCACTCGCCCGGATTCCTGTAGTTTCGCCTTTAGGTTACCGTAGGTTTCACATAGTGCTAGGTCGTAGGGAACGATAACCACCGAGCGGAGTCGTTGATTCAAATCCTCGACCTTGGCCGCACCCCATTTCTTCTTGTAAGCTCCGAATAGGAGCTCACCAACCGTCACAAAGGACACCGCTATCAGCTTGCCTTGGACGTGGGGGCGATAGATGGCCGCCCTCGTGTCGTTGGGCTTCATCAAATACGAAAACACGTCGGTGTCTAACAGGATGGACTCAGTGGCGTCTGCCGTAGGAGTGTACCTACTTTCTTGCGCCGTAGATCTCTTCCAAAAACTCGTCTAAATCCTCGTCTTCCGGAATTCCACCGGCGAGGGTGGACAGGTCTCTTAGCACCTTTACCTTCTGCATTTCGGCGAGTTCCCGGATTGACGACCTAGCGAAAAAATTGCCTTCGCCCAAGGCGAGGGATGGAAGTGGACTGATTTCATCAACATGAATCGTATCGATTCGATCAGTGTAAGGCTGTAATGTTGCTTCACCCTTGACTCGGACTGGCTTCCTAAGTAGATGGTATATTTCGTTCTCAAGCTCTGGCTCAAACACGCACATCATGGAGGCACCGATCGGCGGATCGACTCGGCACTTCCTTTCCTTGGGCTTGAAATCCGCCATGTCCAGAATTCCATCCACCTGAGCAATAATTTTCTGTGGCCGGCTTAACCGACGCGCAGCTCGTTCTCGTACCGTCTTGGTGATCGCAACGGAGGCCTTCTTATGACCTTCGCGTCTTGGAGTAATCCACTGCATCCGAGAAATTCTGCCTGTTTCCACCACTCCGCTTAACTCATAAACACTCAAGAGAACACCGGGGTCAATTCCATTTTGTTTGGCCTTACGGAGCGAGCGGATCGTTGCCACCACCTCGTCAATGACTCTCGCTCCAAACTCCTCCTTGAACTCAAGGTTCATTTGGGGTTTCGCCAGATCGAACTGTAACGTTGTAGAACCGCGCTTGATCCCGATCAGTTCCAGAGTGCACTCATGCTGAATCGTTCCAGCGGTGGGGCCAGGGTGTCTCGTTTTCCTGCCTTTCAAGGCTTCGGCTTGCTTGTTGACGAGGTTCTGCGCCTCTTCGCACACCCTGATAAGATCGGGAACCGGAATACGCCCACGGCGAAGACCTGGACCGCCTAGCTTTAACTGCAGAATCGGAACCGATTTGTTTCGCCGTTTGTTCGCCATTTTATCGCCTGCTCGCCGGTTTAAGGATACACCCGTTAAGGATACTCCTTTGTGTAAGGCTGTTGCCAGGGGCGAACCAGAGTCGCAGATAACCAATCTTGGTCTACACAACGGAGTCAAGGGTGGCATGCCGCCTTCCTTCCCGATGCCGCACCCCTGCCGCCGCTTAGGAGTACGCTAATAACGATGCCCGACACGCCCTACAACCTCATCTCCACCGACGGCGCGGTGCCCATCAAGGCCTGGACGAAGGGCGTCCAGCTCGAGTCGGCGGCG
>CAZZAQ010000445.1:0-4671 GCA_964652165.1 uncultured Bifidobacterium sp. | reverse complement strand
AACGCCGCGCCTTTCGGCGCGGCAGGGCAGGCGGGACGCCTGCCCTACGTTCCCGACGCGACCTCGACCGCGGTACTCCTTTCAAGCTTCGGCCCGGCGGCGCCCGGCCAGTCGGATTACGCCCGCGAAATCCTTCGGCGCTTCGCCACGCGCGCCTTCCGGCGGCCGGCCACCGTTGCGGAAGTCAACCGGCTGGCGCGGTTCGTGGAACTGGCGGAGAAGCAGGGCGACAGCTTCGAGCGCGGCGTGCAACTGGCCTTGCAGGCGGTGCTGGTTTCGCCGCACTTCCTGTTCCGCGGGGAACTTCAGCCCAACCCGGACAACCCGAAGTCGGTCCACCCGATCGACGACTACGCGCTGGCGTCGCGGCTCTCCTACTTCCTCTGGAGCACGATGCCGGACGACGAGTTGTTCGCGCTCGCCGCGAAGGGCGCGCTTCGCAAGAACCTCGACGCGCAGGTCGCGCGGATGTTGAAGCACCCCAAATCGCGGGCGCTCGTGGACAATTTCGCCGGGCAATGGCTCCAGCTTCGCAACCTCAAGATCGTCACACCCGACCCGAAAACCTTTCCCGACTTCGACGAGCCGCTCCGGGTGGCGATGCAGCGGGAGACGGAGCTGTTTCTCGAACACATGCTGCGCGAGGATCGCAGCGTGCTCGACCTGCTCGACGCCAATTACACCTTTGTCGATGAGCGGTTGGCGCGGCACTACGGCATCGCGGGCGTGAAGGGCGGCGAGTTCCAGCGGGTGAGCCTGCGGGGCACGTCGCGCTCGGGCGTGCTCACGCACGGGAGCGTCCTCACCCTCACCTCGAACCCGACCCGCACCTCGCCTGTGAAGCGGGGCAAATACGTCCTCGACAATATCCTCGGCGCCCCGCCGCCGCCCCCACCGCCGGACGTGCCCGAACTCAAGGAGACCAAACTCGAAGGCACACTGCGCCAGCGCATGGAGCAACACCGGGAGAATCCGACGTGCGCCTCGTGCCACGCGCGGATGGACCCAATCGGATTCGGCTTCGAAAATTTCGACGGGGTGGGCGCGTTCCGGCAGAAGGAAGGAGACTTCCCGATCGACGCCTCCGGCACGCTCGTCAGCGGCGAGTCATTCAACGGCGCCTCGGAGCTGTCGCAACTGTTGCACAAGAAAAAGCGCGAGGAGTTCGTGCGCTGCCTCTCGGAGAAAATGCTCACCTACGCGCTGGGCCGCGGCCTGGAGTTCTACGACAAATGCGCGCTCGACCAGATCACCAAGGGGTTGGCCAGGAAGAACCACAAGTTCTCCGCGCTGGTAACCGGGATCGTAAAGAGCGTCCCATTCCAGCAACGCCGCGGCGAACTCGACAAGGCCGCGCAGACGGCCGCGACACCGTAGTGGGCGCGCTCGTTCGGGCGAAGCAGATCCTTGATTTCAGTTCATCACGGATTTCCGATGAACGCCAACGGCGTTCTGTCGTCCAGCCCAGGGTGGGCGCGCAGCGCCTACCCTGGGTTCGGATGGAGAGCGAGTTCAACCCCAACGGGGTTGCGTCCAAATGCCGTCCTCGGGCCGCAACCCCGTTGGGGTTGAGAAGACTCTGGCCATTCTACCCAGGGTAGGCGCGTGGCGCCAACCCTGGGCTTTGAGTCGGAACGCCGTTGGCGTTCAGAGGCTGCCGGCCCAGCGTCCCCGGAAATCCGTGAAGAACCTTGACTTCCGAGCCATGCCGACAGCGTGGGAGGAACGCGGGCAAAGGCAACCCAAAAACCTGCAATTCTACGGAACCCCTTCACATTCCAAAGCGGCTCAAATGCTGCATTGCCACGTTCGGACTATAGTCAGAGGACAAGCGCCCGCTGCCCCGCTACGATGTCCCGCAAATGCGCAAAGACCTCAAAGCGACGATTGGCGGTGTTTTGCGCGCCGCGAGAGAAAAGCTCGGCCTCTCCCAAGAAGAACTCGCTGAGCGTGCGGGCGTTGACCGGACGTATGTGAGCATTCTTGAACGCGGGCTCAAGAGTCCAACGCTCGAAACACTCGAGAAGATTTGTGGGGCCTTGGGGACGTTGCCCGAGCAAGTCATTCAAGATGCTCGGAAAAGGTAGGCAAGTCTTGCGATGCCCACCCCACGACTCCCAAAATTACCGTCTCTTTTGGAGCGGAAACTCTATAAGACAGGCCAAACACGGGGCGCTGATGATGACGTCATCTATCAAAACCGAGTATCCCGTAACAGCACTGTTCTGATTCCCTACGCATGCTGGGACATGTTTGCCGTGGGGCAGCACTTCGAAGCGTATGAAAATGGTTTTATCGTTTTACTCACGCCTCCCGAATACTTCGGTAATCCCAACATCAACGCTGATCTCACAGCAAAGAGTTTGGCAATCGGAACGAACACTGTTGTATTTTACGAGACGCGCGAGCAATGGATTGCGAATAACCCGGATGCCCTGAATTGGACGGCTGCCGAGAGACGAAAAGCCCCGTTGGGCGGTCAATATGTCGCCCGCATACCAGCGACCACCGCAGCGGAAAATGCTGGCAAAATCGTTCGAGGCTTCAACGTTACTGCAATGAAAGGTGCGGGCATCCGTGAGTATGAGTATGCGAGTGGTGAGACGATCAAAAGATGTAGGCTTCAGTTAGAGGCGTTGTTTTGGCTTTGCAACGACGCGGATAATGTCGCTGTCGTAAACGGAATGACCGCGGAAGCGGTGGCAACGCGTAAGTCGGCGATATTAGGAAACTGTCGAGAGCTACGATTGATCGACATAGCGCGATTGACCGAAGCGCGGATTTTGAATGCTCCGGGAAAAACAATTTGCCCGTTGTGTCGCGAAGAATTGTCCGGTCAAGGTTTCTTCAATCGGATGGAGCAAGCCAAAGGGCGTGTAGTTCCTGATTTGACGGTGACGCAGCTAAATCTTTTCCACATTGCGGAATTGCGAATCAGCGCCCTGAACCATCGCCCGTATAATCTTGGCTGGGGACACCATCACTGCAATGTCGTTGTAAAAGATTCTGGTATCCGCAAAACGCTTGAGTGGATGCGCGACGTTCTACGCCGAAACATTGAGGAGGGTCATTTTACGTTGGGGAACAATGCCAGTTGACGAGACCTGAACTTTGGCGTTGTTGCCATTGACCGCTCATCTCTCCCGTTTGGTCGCACAATGGCTTCCGTCTCGCAAAATCCTTCAATACGAGAAGCAATATGCGCGGCCCACTTGTGTTCAATTTCCATGACCACGGCGCGGCGTTTGAGCTTCAGCGCCGCAAGCGCAGTGCTTCCGCCCCCACCGAAGCAGTCGAGCACAAAATCGCCGGGAAACGTAGTCGCTTCGATAGCGTGTTCGAGCATCGCAGCCGGTTTTTCTGCCGGATGTTTGCCTTTGTAAGGGCGCACAGAAGGAAACGTCCACACATCGGTAAATTCCTTTGAGGCATCCATCGTAAATGGACGAATCGCATCTTCGAAAGGAGGCAGTGACTCGATATTTCCAGTATCAATAAGCGCCTTGCACATTTTTTCGTATTGCTCACGGCTCGGTGTGTTCCGGCCATCTTCCCAATTAGACACTGCCCCGCCGTGATTGACTTTCCCGTGTGCACCGATTCTAGCCGTGAGTTGGTGCATAGATAAACCGGACCGTTTCCTCACGTCGCGCAGCAACTGCGCGAATGGAGAGCGGAAAAGATTCCCCTCTACGGCTGGCTCAGCAAAAAGTATTCGTTCCGAATGTGGATACCATTGCCGCAACGCCTCTTTCTTCATCTTGCCTTTCCATCCGTCAAAACCGGGGTCGTTTGGCTTCGTCCAAACTACATGCGAAAGGACGTTGAAATTTTTGCAGAAAAGCACTTCTAGCCGTGCTGCCATTGAAGAGTCGCAGAAACAAAACAGAGAACCGTTAGGTCGCAGCACTCTTCGCCACTCGGTCGCATACTCCGCCATCCACTCGATGTAATTGTGGTCTTCGGAAAACGCCGTGTCGCCGTAAATGTTCCGCTTCTTCGTGGCGTGGTATGGCGGATCGGTCAGAATTAGCGAAATGGAATGACTCGGAAGCGCACGCAGTAGAGGAAGCGAGTCGCCCTCGGCAACAAGTGCATCGGAAAGCGAAAATATCACTTGCGCCTCAATCGTCTCTTTGATGCTGTTGAAATCTTGCTGTCTCGAACCCATTGCGGTTTTTTGCTGTTCGCCTTTCACCATCGTCAATTCGCGCCGCGAAGGATCGGGATTCACGTGATAGGGCGGCGGGTCTTCCCGCAGAGCGCAAACCCGTTCATGTTTGCGGACAATTTTCGTTCGACTTGCCATAGGGAAAGTTTGCCCTCGGCCGCAGAAATTTCGAGCAAAATTTTGCTTCATTACCGTTCAATCAGGGCCGACTGAAGCGCTGTAAGGGGTCCCGCAGAATCGCAGGTTTCTTCCCTTGCTTGCCTTCGCGCAGATATTGGGCCGCGTAACCCGCCGTTCCCATCGCCAGTCGCTGCTCGATCCAATCGAGCGTCATCTCTGTCTCTCCGCGCAGCCGCCGCGCGATTTTGTGCCTCTCCCGGTTCCCCGTCCGGCGGTCCTCCGACTCCTGCCTCCCCACCGGCGCTATTGCAACGCTTCAATCCAAATTAGGGCTATGCACTTGACTCAACCACCCCCTGCCGGTAGTGGTCAGTCCGATG
>CAZZAQ010000444.1:0-4676 GCA_964652165.1 uncultured Bifidobacterium sp. | reverse complement strand
GGACGCTGGGGAGGATGAGGGAGCGGGGGCTGGCGTAAAACGTGAAACGTGAAACGTAAGAGCGAAGGGTGAGCCGTTGAAGCGTTGAAGCGTTGAAGCGTGTTGCGTGAAATAGCACGTACCTTCCTCCGCTATTACGTTTCACGTTTTACGTTTTACGTGCCGCCACCTACGCTCCGCCCCGCATGGCCATGCTCCGCACGCTGCTGATCCTCGGGCGCGTCTCGAACCTGCCGACCGTCTGGTCCAACTGCCTGGCGGGCTGGTTGCTGGCGGGGGCGCGCCTCAACGAGTCGTTTGCTCTGCTTTGCCTGGGGGGGACTTGCCTGTACCTCGGGGGAATGTATTTGAACGACGCGTTCGACGCTCAATTCGACCAGCTGCACCGGCCTGAGCGGCCGATCCCGTCTGGGGCGATTCGGGTGGAGGCGGTTTGGGGCTGGGGGTTCGCCTGGCTTGGAGTAGGGCTGGCATGCCTGTTTCTGTTCGGGAAGGTGACGATGATTCTGGCGCTGCTGCTCACGTTGTCGATCCTGGTGTATGACGCGGTCCACAAGATGTTCGCCTTCTCGCCGGTCCTGATGGCGGCGTGCCGGTTTTTCCTGATTGTGGCGGCAAGTTCGGTCCCGAGCGACCGCGTGAACGGCCTGGCGATCTGGAGCGCGCTGGCGTTGGCCAGTTACATCGTCGGGTTGAGTTACCTTGCCCGGCGCGAAACCGGCGGCGGCGCATTGAGTTTCTGGCCCTGCCTGTTCCTGGCGGTGCCCATCGTGCTGGCGGGGATCGTCAACTCCGGCCAGAATCAATGGCGCGCCGTGTGGTTGTCGGCGCTATTGCTGATTTGGATGGTGCGCTGCCTGCGCCTGGCGCTCTGGGCGGCGCAACGTAACGTCGGGCGCACCGTGTCGGGTTTGCTGGCGGGGATTCCACTCGTGGATTGGCTGTCCGTGTGGGAGGGCAACACGCTGGTGGCGCTGATCTTCGCGGCGCTCTTCGGGCTGGCGCTGCTGTTCCAACGGTTCGTGCCGGCGACCTGAAGCCAAGCCGGAGCGATTGCCAAAAGTCAGTTCCGAAATGGCGCGGCAAACCTGCCGGTTTGCCGCGGCGCCCGGCAGGGCGCCGCCCACCATTTCGGAACTGTCTTTTGGCAACTGTTCCAGATGCCCGGTGGAGGATGCTCTCAGGCGGGAGCCGGCTCAACGGTGGAGGCCCTCTGCTTCGCTGCCGCGAGATCGTCCTTGCGTTGCCTGAGGCTCTTGAAAAACTCGTAGCCTTCGCGGCAGCGGCGGACGAAGACGTCCTTGTCTTCGAGCATCGTTTTGATGATGCGGAGGATGGGTTTCGCGCGAAGGTAGTAGGCCCGGTAGAAGCGGTCCACGGATTCGAAGATCTCGTCCTTGGAGACGCCGGGATATTCGAGGGCGCTTTGTTGAAAGCCGTCGGCTTCCACGAGGCCCGGCTTGTCCTTGCTTCCGAACCAGCCGTTGAGCCGGGCTTGCTCAAAGAGTTCCGTGCCAGGGTAGGGCGCGGCCAGGCTGACCTGAATGCTGAACAGGTCGAGTTCCTTGGCGAAACGGATGGTCTGCTCGATGGTGTCGGGGGTTTCCACGGGCAGACCCAGGATGAAAGTGCCGTGGACGACGACGCCCGCCTTGTGGCAGGCGCGAGTGAAGCGGCGCATCTGATCGGTCGTCACGCCTTTCTTGATGTTGCGGAGGATTTGGTCGCTGCCGCTTTCATAGCCTACGAGGAACAGGCGGAGGCCAGAGTCTTTGAACGATTGGATGGTGTCGAAGTCGAGGTTTGCGCGGGAATTGCAACTCCAGGTGACCCCAAGGGGGGCGAGCTTGCGCGCAATGGCGCGGGCGCGGGGGAGGTTTGCGGTAAAGGTGTCGTCGTCGAAAAAGAATTCTTTGACCTGTGGAAAGAGCCGCTTCATGTGGCCCATCTCGGCGGCCACGTTGTCAGCGGAGCGGACGCGGTATCGGTGTCCGCCGATGGTTTGTGGCCAGAGGCAAAAGGTGCATTGGGCGGGGCAGCCCCGGCCGGTGTAGAGGCTCAAGTAGGGGTGAAGCAGGTACCCGATGAAGTAGTTTTCGATGCGGAGGTCGCGCCGGTACACGTCGGCAACCCAGGGCAACGAGTCCATGTCGGCGATGAGTTCGCGCTCCTTGTTGTGGATGATCCTGCCGGAGCGATCGCGGAAACTGAGCCCATCGATGGTTGAGAGGTCGCGGCCTTCGGCGACCTCCTTGCACGTGAAGTCGAATTCCTTGCCGCCGACCCAGTCGATCGCGCGGGAAGCCCCGAGGGTTTCGGCCGGAAGGACCGCGGCGTGCGCGCCGATGAAGCCAATGCAGGTATCGGGGCGTTGCGCCTTGATGGCTTCAGCCACCTTGCAGTCGTTGTTCAACGATGGGGTGCTGGTGTGGATGATGACGTGCCGGTAGTCACGCGCGACCCGGAGACATTCGTCACGGCCGATGCGGTGGGGCGGGCAATCGAGCAGGCGGGAATTCGGAACGAGGGCGGCGGGCTGTGCGAGCCAGGTCGGGTACCAGAACGAAGTGACCTCGCGCCGCGCCTGGTAACGCGAGCCGGCGCCGCCGTCGAAGCCATCAAAGCTGGGCGGTGAGAGGAAGAGGGTTTTGGACACTTTTTTCGGAACTGTTGATGTCTCTCGTCTGCGGGGTTTCAACCCGTCAGCAGTTTTTTCAGATGCAGCAACCTCGGGCTTCTTTTCTCCAGAAGTTCGTCAATGAGCTTCTGAAAATTCGACAGCCGGAAGTTGATGTCGGCGTGAAAATCGCCTAAATTTTCGCTTAAGCTGAATCTATCCATCTTCACATTGGCGGCCTTCGCCGATTTGATGATCCAGTCTTCCAGTTTTGGGCAGATCACTACAAGCCGATTGCCGCTGGCCCGATTTACTCGCAGCTTCACGTCGTGCTCGGCCGATACCTCCGGGAACGTGCTAAAGGTTTTTGGTTCCGTGTGGCCGAAATCCTCGTCAATCAAGCCAGTTGCGTCGCGGTTTCTGGTCAGGCTTTTGGACAGCTTGCCCTTGCCGTGACTGTGGATGATGATCCGCTGGGACACTCCCAAGGCGACCGCCAGCGTTTCGTCCGGCTTGCACTCGAGGAAGAGCCTCATTCCCCCGCGAGCCGCTCAAGGTTGAAGAACGCGTCGGAGTCAAGTTCGAGGAGTTCGGGAAGGTTTTTGTCCGGGATCGGCTTTACTTTGGTTTCAAACTTTTCCATCCGGGTGACGAACACCGCGAGATCCTTAGGCGGCGTCTTCTCCACGATCGAGGAGAGCAAATACGGATTGTGAGTCGTGAGCAGAAACTGGTTGCTCTCGTCCAACGCGATGCGCTCGGCGAGGTATTTTGTGTAGAAGGGGAAGGTGTTGGATTCAGGTTCGTCAAACAGGAGGGTGGATTTCCTATTGGTCTCAAGAGCGGCGATTAAGAACGCAACCCGCCGAAGGGTCTCGGAAACACTCGTCCAAGGGTAACTGTAAAGTTCCTCGTTCACATCTTTGGCGATGAGAAGTTCATGCTCAGTGGGCTTGAGTTGGAGCCGAAATCCTTTCTCTCGGATGATGGCCCCGATCCGCTGTCGCAATGCCTCGTTCGAATAAAGGATCGCGACAAGATTGTCCCCGTACGGCGGATTCAGAACGCCAGGTTGATCATTGGCAAAGTATTCCAGCGGCTTGAATTGGTAAAAGCGAATCGTCGTTTGGGGGCCACTACGCCAATTCTGTAGCCCGCCGGGCTTCATGAAGAAGCCGTCTCGTTGTTGGCCGCGGTCGAAAAACGATCCTTTGAAGGTCCCGTTCTCGTACTTCAAATTCATGCGCCACGGGCTCGCCTCCACCACAAGTTCATTCGTCACCTTCTGGTCGAAGAACAGGTCGGCCGTCGCCTTGAAACGGAGGATTTCTTTGAATGCCGATCCCAGCCCTTCGGAGAAGAACGCCAGCGCTTCAATGATATTGGACTTGCCGGTGTTGGGTTCGCCGATGAAGACGTTTACCCGTTTCGCCGTAAACGACAGATCCCTGATCGACTTGAAGTTCTGGATGTGGACCGGACCAATCATGGGGCAATCTTTTCCCTTTCACGCCCGGCAACGCAAGCCTTCGCCACCGTTGAAGCCAGGCGGGGAGAGAACGAAGGTTTTACTCACGGCGCCGGCGGCTTGTCGTCATGCAGAATAGGCAGCCGGCGCAATTCGGTGCAAGCGGCGGCGATTACCAGAAGGATGACGATCACAACACCGGCCGCTGCGCCGTACAGGAGCAAAGTCGAATCCCAGCGCTTCCGCACGGCCAGGTAAATCAAGGGAAGGACCAGCGCGGGGATGGGGACGATGATGAGACAAAGCTTGAAAACCGAACTCCAGACTATTGCGCGCCTTCCACGTCGGGCGCCAACTAGCGTGAGCCGCATGGACGATTACGTTTCCTTCCTGACCGCGAGTTTTGCGATCAATTCGTCGCGCTGACGGGTGTCTCCGGAGCCGCAGGAGCCGCTGCCGTGGCCGACGGGAGAGTTGATCGCGGCCTTCGCCTCGGCGAGGTGGCCTTTGCCGATGGAGACGCCGTTGAAGGCGTTGACCTCGTGGCCTCGCGCATACGGCCTGGGTTTCGCGCTGAAGTTGTATTTGACG
>CAZZAQ010000443.1:3966-4678 GCA_964652165.1 uncultured Bifidobacterium sp. | reverse complement strand
CGGGGTATGCAGAGCGCCATCGGCGGGCTGGTCGGCCTTTCAATTTGCAAGGAACTGGCCCCGGTGATGATGTCCGTGCTCATTGCCGGGCGCATCGGCTCGGCGATGGCCGCCGAGATCGGCTCCATGCGCGTTTACCAGGAAATCGACGCGCTGCGCACGATGAACATCAACCCGGTCCATTACCTGGTGCTGCCGCGGTTGGTCGCCATCACCATCGCGCTGCCGATCCTGGTTCTCTTCGCCGTGCTCGTTGGATGGATCGGCGGCGGGTTGGTCGCCGTCTACCACGAAAAAATCGGCGTCAGCTTCGCCAGTTTCATCGCCAACCTCCGCCTGGTCGTCGAGCTGGGCGACGTGCTCAACGGCCTGGTCAAGAGCGCCGTGTTTGCTGTCGTCATTGGCATCGTCTGCTGTCACCAGGGGCTGATCACGATCGGCGGGCCGCGGGGCATCGGCCGTTCCGTCACCAAGGCCGTCGTCAATTCCATCGTCCTCATCCTGATCCTGGACTACTTCCTCACGCGTTTTCTGCTCTACTTCGAGAAATGAGCGATCCCGATCCAACCCAGGCGGTGGCCCCCCGGCCGGGCGTCAGCGTCCAGATTCGCGGGATTCGCAAGAGTTACGCTGGCGTCCCCGTGCTCAAGGGCATCGACCTCGAAGTTCGGCCTGGCGAGACCTTCGTCATCATGGGGCCCAGCGGTTCCGG
>CAZZAQ010000443.1:0-3956 GCA_964652165.1 uncultured Bifidobacterium sp. | reverse complement strand
CGTCCTCCTCAGGCAGATCATCGGCCTCGAAGAGCCCGACGAGGGCGACATCCTCATCGACGGCGAATCGATCCACGCCGACGGAGTGATGGACAAGCACCGCCTCGCGCTCGTATTCCAAAGCGGCGCGCTCCTCAACTCCCTTACCGTGCTGGAAAACGTCGGTCTTTACCTGTCCGAGCACCGCCTCAAGCCTCCCGCCGAGATCGCCCGCATCGCCACCGAGAAGCTCGAATTCCTCGGCCTCAAGAACGTCGCCCACCGGAACCCCGCCGAGCTTTCCGGTGGCATGAAAAAGCGCGTCGCCATCGCCCGCGCTCTCGTCATCGAGCCGCAACTCATTCTTTACGACGAGCCCACCAGTGAACTCGACCCCCTGAGCGCCGTCGTCATTGGCGAAGAAATCCTAAATCTCAGCCGCCGCATCCACGTCACTTCGATTGTCGTCACTCACGACCGCGACCTTGCTTTTGGCATCGCCAGCCGCATCGCCATGATGTATGAAGGCGAAATCATCGCCCTGGGCGGCGTCGAACAGATTAAAAGCAGCACCCATCCAATCCTCCATCGCTTCCTCAACGCCGACTTCAACGCCCATCCCCCCGCGACGCCATGAAAAACTCACTCGAAACTCGACTCGGCCTCTTCTTCGCCCTCGCCATCGTCGTTGCCGCCATTCTGCTCCACACCATCGGGGCCCTGGACTGGTTCAGCCGCCACATCGTGGTCACCGCCAGCTTCAAAAACGCGCAGGAACTCAAGAAGGGCGACCTCGTCAAGACCGCCGGCGTCGAAATCGGCCGCGTCGAAGACATTGTCCTCGAAGACGGCCGCGCCAAGGTCACCCTGAAGATCAAAACCAAGTACCCGGTCAAGACCGACAGCAAGGCCCTCATCAAGTTCACCGGACTCATGGGGCAGAATTTCGTCTCCATCGAAGGCGGCACTCCCGGCGCCCCGAGGATCGAGACCGGCTCCATCGAGAGTGGCGAGCAGCCCGACCTGAGTTCCCTCATGGCCAAAATCGAAGACGTCGCCACCGGCGTCGAGAACCTCACCAAAAGCTTCAGCACCGACAACCTTAGCAAACTCCTCGGGCCGCTCACCGATTTCATCGAAAAGAACAGCCCCCCGCTCACCGCCACCATCGGCAACCTTCGCCTCCTCTCCGACAACCTGGTCGCCGGCAAGGGCACCGTGGGCCGGCTGCTCAGTGACGAATCCCTCTATACCGCCGCCTACGCCACCGTCACCAACCTTCAATACGCCACCGGCGACGTAAAAAACCTGGCCGCCAAGGCCGACAATATGATCAGCCAAACCGACGCCATGGTCGCCCAGTTGCGCGGTCTCGTGGACCAGATCAACAAAGGCCAGGGCACCCTCGGCAAGATCGTCAAGGACGAAACCCTCTACAACGAGACCACCCTCGCCATGACCAACCTGCGCGAGATTCTCCAGAAGATGAATCGCGGCGATGGCACCGTCGGCAAGCTCATCAACGACGATTCCTTCCTCAAGAACGCCAAGCTTTCCCTCCAGAAGCTCGACAAAGCCACCGACGGCCTCGAAGACCAGGGACCACTGAGCGTACTCGGTCTCGTCATCGGCAGCTTGTTCTGACCCAGGAGCGCCGTTGGAGTCCAAGTGCAGCTTGCTCCTGGCGAGCGGGAAAAGGGGAAAGCGAGATGGCGGGCGGGTGGGAAAGCAGTATAGAGTAATCAGTGATCAGTTCTCCATGTTCCTTGGCGAACGCGCCCGCAATCTGGCTTCGGATGACTGAATACTGAATACTGATTACTGGTATTGAAGCACCATACTCAGGGTTGTGACAAACAAGCGCTCAGCCAAATCTGCGAGTTGTCCCTCGAAGTCCGCACGGCTGGCCACGCTCACACTGCCGTTGCTGCTGCCACTCGCAGGGCAGTCGGCCGATTGGCCGCAGTGGCGCGGACCGAACCGGGACGGCGTGTGGAGCGAGACTGGAATTCGCCAGACTTTCCCTTCCAATGGACTGGCGGTCCGCTGGCGGGCGCCCGTCGGATATGGGTTCTCCAGTCCGGTCGTGGCCGAGGGCCGGGTTTGTGTCACCGATTCCCAACTCGACAAGCCCAAGGCACTCGAGCGAGTCCTTTGTTTCGACGTAGGGACCGGACACCCCCTCTGGACATTCTCCCATGAAGTGACGTACCCCGAGTGGGCGTTTACTCCGAGCCAGGAGAAGGGTCCGAACTCGACCCCAATCCTGCGCGATGGCAAGGTGTATGTGCTGGGCTCACTCGGCCACCTCTTCTGCCTTGAGGCCCGCAAGGGCGAGGTGCTTTGGAAAAAAGACCTGGCCAAGGAGTACGGGTTTGACCCATTGCAGACGACCAGCGCCTCGCCCCTGATTGAGGGGGACCTGTTGATCCTGTTGATCCCTGCAAAGCCGTGCGTGCTTGCGCTCGACAGAAACTCCGGCAAGGAAGTCTGGAAAGCCCTCGAAGAATCCGCGGCGCACAGCTCGCCGATCCTCATCAATGCGGGCGGCGCCCGCCAACTGGTCGTTTGGACCCAGCAAGCGGTGAGCGCCTTGGACCCCGGGACGGGCAAGGTGTATTGGCGGGAACCGTTCCCGACGTCTTCCGACTATATCATCGCCACGCCGGTTTACTCAAACGGCCGTCTGCTGCTCAGCGGCCTCATGTTGAAACTCGACACGGACAAACCGGCCGCCGCGGTGCTTTGGCCCGAGGCGCGATCGCCCACACGCAGAATCCTGAGCAATACTTCGACGCCCTTGCTGCGGAGTGACTGTGTGTTCTCGGCCAAATCCTCCGGGGAATTGATCTGCCTCGATGCGGTCACCGGCAAACAGTTGTGGGAGACCAACAGCGTCACGGACCTGAAAGGCGGGGCGAGCATTCATCTGACCGTGAATGGCGATTCAGTGCTTCTGTTCAATAATCGCGGCGAGCTGATTCGCGCGCAACTCACCGCCCGGGGTTACCACGAGATCAGCCGCGCGGCATTGCTGGAGCCAACCTATCCGTTCTCGGGCCGAAAAGTTGCCTGGGCGCCGCCGGCCTATGCCAACCGTCACGTCTTTGCCCGGAGTGAAAAGGAACTGGTCTGCGCCTCGCTGGCGGCAACGCCATGAGCAGCCGGAAGGCTTACGCGCGAAACAACTGCCCCATCTTCTTGCCGAGCAACTTGCCGGCGATGAACAGGCTGGCGGTCAGAATCCCCATGCCCACCACGCCGAGCGCGCACGCCACGCTCGGCGCGTTCGGGTCAATCCGCCCCATCAGTTCGTAAATCATCTTCGTAATCGGGAAGTACCGTTCCTTCATGGCCAGGATCAGGCCGTCGCTGACCTCCAGCATCGCGAATGAAAACGTCAGGAGGGTGCCTGCGATCAAGTTTGCCATCACCAGCGGCAGCGTGATCCGCCGCAGCGTGCGCAATGGGGACGCGCCCAGGTTTGCGCTCGCCTCCTCCAGCGTCACACTCGTCTGCTGGAAGCCGGCGTAGGCCGAGCGCACGATGTACGGCAGCCGCCGCACGCTGTAACTGATGATCAGCAACAGCGTCGGATTGTTGCGGGGATTGAACCATTCGTTCAACCAGGCGTTCTTGAAATTGTCGAACCCCGCCACGTATCCGAACGCCAGCACGATGCCCGGCAAGGCCAGGGGCAGCATTGCCAGCGCGTCGAGCAGGCCCGCCAGCGGAATCCGCCGCCGCGTCAGCAGCCACGCGATCATCACCCCCAGCACCAGGTCGAGCACCGCGCTGCAACTGGAGAACAACAGGCTGTTCCGGATGCTCGTGCCGGTGAGCTTGTCGCGGAAGATTTCGCCGTAACTCGCCCCGGTCCATTCGCTGGGCAACACGCTAAAGAACCACCTCTCGCTGAATGACTGCGCGACGACCATCAAGTGCGGAAGCAACGCCACCGCGATCAAGCCTCCGAG
>CAZZAQ010000442.1:986-4684 GCA_964652165.1 uncultured Bifidobacterium sp. | reverse complement strand
CCGCCAGCCGCAACGCCCATTTTGTGAACCTGCTCGAACTCGTCGCGCAATCGCGACAGTTCAACCCCGGCCCCGCGTTCACCGACAACGGCATCCACCTCAACAGCTATGGGCACCGGCGCGTGGCCGAGGCCATTGCGATGGGATTGAAGTGGGAGGCGCACCTTTGGCGGGCCGGCATCACCACCGACGGAAAGCTCCGTCAAGGCAGCCTCGGCGCGAAGATTACTGAATTCGCGCGCACTGAGGACAAAAGCGCCCGGCTCGTGTTGGAGGCTCAGCAACTCGTGTTGCCGCCGTTCGGCCCCGGCGAGACAGCCGGCCCCACTGGCTCACCCGACAGCCGTTGGCAGGTCTTGGGTCTCAAGCCGGGCGACTACGATCTTCTCATCGACGGCCAATACCTCAAGACTGTCAAGAACGACGAACTCCGGCGCTTTACTCTCATCGACGGTGGCCCGGACTTTGGCCAGGCCACGCAACTGATGGACGCGATTCGCAAGAAGAATGACCTCTTCTTTTACCGCTACCGGCCGCAGAACAACACCTATCTCTTCCTCTTCCGCAAGCACGAGCAAGGCCAGAACGCGAAGGAAATCCCTCAGTTCGATCCGCTCATCGAAGAGCAAGAGAAACAGATCGCGCTGCTCCGCAAACCCGTGAAGCGCACACTGGAATTGCTCCCCGCTGATGCCTCCCGCCGCAAGACCCCGGCCAAGGCCGCCACTCCGCCCGATTCGATCCCGAATACCTCGCTGCCGCCGCCCAAATTCGATCTCGGCCCCGGCCTGGAAATCAACTTGTTCGCCGAGAATCCGCTTCTCGCAAAGCCGATCCAGATGAACTTCGACGCCCAGGGCCGCCTCTGGGTCGCCAGCAGCGAAGTCTATCCCCAGATCCAACCCGGCCAGGTCGCCAACGACAAAATCATTCTCCTCGAAGATGCCGACGGAGACGGTCGCGCCGAGAAATCCAGCGTCTTTGCCGATGGCCTGCTCATTCCGACGGGCGTCGAGCCGGGGGACGGCGGTTGCTACGTCGGGCACAGCACCGAGTTGCTTCATCTCAAGGACACCGACGGCGATGGCCGCGCCGACCAGCGGCGTATCGTGCTCTCCGCGTTCGGCACGGAAGACACGCACCACATCCTGCACACGTTACGCTGGGGCCACGACGGCCAGCTCTACATGAACCAGTCCATCTACATCCACACCCACATCGAGACCCCCCACGGCGTCACGCGGCTGAACAGCGGCGGCATCTTGAGCCTCCGCCGCGGCACGCTGGAAGTCGGCGTGTTGATGAAGGGCCTGGTCAATTCCTGGGGCCACGCCATCGACGAGTATGGGCAGAGTTTCGCCACGGACGGCGCGAGTTCTGCCGAACCCTGGCGCGGCGGGCTTAATTGGGCCATCCCCCAGTCGATGTTCCTCACTTACGAACGGGCCCGCCGCATTTGCGACAGCATCAGCCCCGGCTCGTATCCCAAATTCTGCGGCCTGGAGTTGGTCAGGAGCACTCACTTTCCCGACGACTGGCAGGGCAGTTTCGTCACCTGCGATTTCCGCGCCCATCGCATCGTCCGCTTTGCCATCGAGGAGAAGGACAGCGCCTATGTCACCCGCGAGATGCCCGACCTCGTGCGCACGAAGGACGTGGCCTTCCGACCCATCGACATCAAGCTCGGCCCCGACGGCGCGCTCTACATCGCTGACTGGAGCAACCCTATTATCCAGCACGGCGAAGTCGATTTCCGCGACCCGCGCCGCGACCACGACCACGGCCGAATCTGGCGGGTGACTTACAAGGACCGCGCGCTCGCGAAGAAACCCGACCTCAAAGCCCCGGCCAAGGAGCTTCTGAACAACCTGCTCTCCCCGGATCGCTTCACTGAAACCCACTCCCGCCGCGCCCTGCTTGAACGCGGCTCGATCAATGTCCTCCCGGATCTCGTCACTTGGACCGCGGCCCAGACCAACGAACGCGCCCGACTCGAAGCCCTATGGCTCTACCAGGCCATCGACCTCGTCGAACCCAAGCTCCTCGAATCCCTCCTCGAAGCGAAAGACCACCGCGTCCGCGCTGCCGCCGTGCGTGTCCTTGCGCTCTGGACGCAACGCGCCCCCGCCCGCGAAGGCGGCACCAGCAGCCCCGACGCGATCGCGAACTATTCCGCCGGCTGGCCCACCGCTCCGTTGCCGCTCGCGCACCGCGCTGAAATCCCCGCTGCTCGCGCCTTGGAACTCCTTGCCCCGCGCGTCGCTGACGAACACCCCCGCGTCCGCGTCGAAGCCTTGCGCGCTCTTGCCCGCATTCCCAGCGCCCGCGCCGCCGAACTTGCGCTCACCGTCGTTGACACGCTTTCCTTTCCCTCGCCCAGCGGCGTAGAAACAGGGAGCGGGGGTGGGGCGAGCGTCCTCGCGAGCCGGCTGGCTGCCTCGGCTCGCGACGAAGGAAGAGGGGCTTCCGAGTCCAAAGACAAATACCTCGACTACGCCCTCTGGCTCACCATCAACGACCTCGCCCCCTCGTGGCTCGCCGCCGTCAAGACCGGCGCCTGGAAACCCGACGGCCGGGATAAACAACTCGAATTCGCCCTCCGCGCCATCGAACCCGCCCGCGCCAGCGAAGTCCTCGGCCAGTTCCTGGGCGACAAACCGCTCCCCGCCGACGGCTCAGGCCCGTGGATCGATCTCATTGCCCGCGCCGGCACAGGACAGGAATCCGATCGCCTCTACCAGCAAGTCCTGAACAAAGGCTTCGACGACTCCACGTCCGCCCGCGCCTTGGCCGCCGTCGCTCAGGCCGTTCGCGCCCGCAGCGCGAAGCCTTCCCCCGCCAAAGGTGCTGCCGCCCTCGCCGAACTATTCGCTCACGCCAACGATTCTGTTCGTCTCGAAGCCGTCCGGCTGGCTGGCGCATGGAAAGATCTCCCCGGCATCAGCCGCGCCGTCGCCGAAGTCGCCGCCAGCGCCACCGCCGCGCCCGCCTTGCGCGAAGCCGCCTTCACCAGCCTGCGCGAACTCGGCGGCAACACCGCCACCGATACCCTCGCTGCCATTGCCGGCAAGGAAACTAATCCCGCCCTCCGCCGCTCGGCCACTCTCGCCCTCGCCAGCCTCAAACTCGACCGCGCCCGCGCCCCCACGGCCGAACTCATTTCCAGCGGCGGCCTCGCTTCCGAGGATGACGCCCTCGCCTTCTTCCGTGATTTCCTCAAAGTGAAGAATGCCGCGCCCACGCTCGCCAAAGCCCTGCCCAAATCGGGGCTTCCCCAGCCCGTCGCGCGCGCCGGACTCCGCGCCTCGCGCGAAGGCGGCCGCAACGAACCCGAACTCGTCCTCGCCTTCACCCGCGCCAGCGGACTTGACGAAGGCGCCGCTACCCTCACGGACGCCGAACTCAAGCAGCTCGCCGCCGACGTGACGAAAAAGGGCGATCCCGCCCGCGGCGAGACGCTTTACCGCCGTAAAGACCTTGCATGCCTCTCCTGCCATGCCATTGGCGGCGCCGGCGGCAAAGTCGGACCCGATATGACCAGCCTCGGCGCCAGCGCCGTCACAGATTACATCGTCGAGTCGATCATTGCGCCCTTGCGCGATAGCTACGAATGCATTCCCTGCGCGGATGCGCTCAATTCGCTTCAGCAGCTTTTTCGCTACGATCCCGACATTCTGATCATAAACCCCATCATCCCA
>CAZZAQ010000442.1:0-976 GCA_964652165.1 uncultured Bifidobacterium sp. | reverse complement strand
TCGGACCCGATATGACCAGCCTCGGCGCCTCCGCCCCCGTCGATTACCTGATCGAATCCGTCTGGTTCCCCAACAAGAAAATCAAGGAAGGCTTTCACTCCCTGAACATCGAGACCAAGGACGGCGAGGAATACTCCGGCACGCTCGCCCGCGAAACGGGCGAGCAACTCATCCTCCGCGATGCCGCCGCCCGCGAAGTCACGCTCGCCAAGAACAACATCGCCCAGCGCCGCATCGGCACGCTTTCCCTCATGCCCGCCGGCCTCATCGACAACCTCAGCGCCGACGAGCGCATCGACCTCTTCCGCTTCCTGAGCGAACTGGGCAAGCCCGGCCCTTACGACGCCAGCAAAGGCAACATCGCCCGCGTCTGGCGCATCCGCCCCGGCGGCCACACCGACGAGCAGCGCGGCGAAGAGAAATTCATTTCGGCGGACACCACCGGCAAGGATTGGACTCCCGTCGTCGCCAACGTGGACGGGCATCTGCCCGCCGCCGCCATCAACGACGCGCTCCCGCCAAACGATTACGCCCGCCACGGCATCACCGCCCTCTACGCCGCCGCGCGCCTCGAAGTCGCCAAAGCCGGCCCCGCGAATCTGAAACTCGCCGCCCCCGCCGACACCGCCCTCTGGCTCGACGGCAAACCGCAGAAATACGCCCCCGAGATCATCGTCGATCTTTCCATCGGCCCTCACACCATTTTGATCCGCCTCGATCCAAAGAATCTTCCCTCCGCCCTCCGTCTCGAAACCTCCGAAGGCGCCTTTTCAACCGACTGACGAAATTGCCCGGCAGGGCGAGGCTCCCGCCGAGGCGTTCGGGTGCATCTCAGTTTCTGAGATGCCCCAACGGGGCCAAATAATTCAGCCCAGGGCAACGCCCTGGGAATCGCCGGTCCGACCTGACCAAGCCCTGAATGGGCGCAATAAAAACCTCGCCAATCCCGATGGCTGGCGTGGATGATTTCGCCCCT
>CAZZAQ010000441.1:0-4703 GCA_964652165.1 uncultured Bifidobacterium sp. | reverse complement strand
CGCGGCGCGGACGGCGCAGCGCGCCGTCCCTACCGTCCAAGCCATAGCAGTGTCAGGATGCGCCCCTTCTCGAGAGAACTTCCTGCCCGTCGCAACATCGCTGTGGCGCCAACCGGTCCCCGCAGCCAGGCGATACAGTCGGGCCGCAGGGGGAGGTCTCTCCCCCGATCCTCAGAACTTGTGAGGCGTGCATTTCGATGCTAAACTCGGCGGCAGCGAGCCTAGAGAAATTGAATTTGAATGGCGGCGGCGATTCTCTCATGCGTTCACTGCACAACTACCATCCTCATCGTCCAAACGGATACTCCGCTAAAAACATTCTCAAGCCAGTCGCCTTCACGTGTCTGGCGCCGCATGCAAAGGAAGTCTTCATCATGGGTGACTTCAACGACTGGCACCCGGCGGCGCACCCCCTGAAGCGAATGCCGGACGGAGCCTGGCGGGCGGAAATTCTGCTCAACCACGGCCATCATCACTACCGTTTCGTGATTGATGGAAAGCCCGCCCTCGATCCGCGCGCCCAGGGAACCGCCCGCAACGAGTGGAATGAAAAGGTTTCGCTCGTGGCGGTGAGTTGAAGCGTTGAAGCGTTAAATCGTTGAATCGTTGAATCGTTGAAACGGGCCGACGCTGTCAACGGTGATGCCCGCTCCAACCGCTCAACGCTTTAACGATTCAACCTTTTAACGATTCACCAAATCCAGCCCCACCACCGGCCCGCGCTACCCCAAGGCCCATCTTCATTTCCCCGCCGTGCGCGCGAAGCGAATCGAGTCGTGGTGGCGCTTGTTGTCGGCACGGATGCGCGCGGCGAGGGTCCTGGCCACGGCGAAAAGAAACGGCGCGGCCAGCTCGGGCGCTTTTTGCAGCAAACTCAGGAAGCCGGCGGCGGAAAGCTTCAGAAGCACACTGTCGGAATTCGCCACCACGTCCGCCGAGCGGGGACCGTGGTCGAAGATGGAGATCTCGCCGAAGGACTCGGCCGGACCGAGCGTGACGAGGATGGATTCCTTGCCGCCGATCATCATTCGCACGCGCAATTCGCCTTCGAGCACGAAATACATCGCGTCCCCGTGCTGGCCTTGCTTGACGATCTCGGTCCACTGGCGGACGGGTTGCACTTCCATGAAGTGGATCAGTCGTTCGAGCTGCTCTTCGGTGAACTCGGCGAGAATCTTCACGCGGCGCAGCGAGCCGGGACGCAAGCTGGGCTGAGCGCCTGCGGCCCCGGGGGATTGCAACACCGGGCTGGACGCGGCGGCGGCGGGCCGGTTCTGGAAAAACATCCGAAGCTCCGGAACGTTCGGGGCCTTTTGCCAGGCGTCGGCCTGCTCGCTGTAAACCCAGGTATCCGCCGTGACGCGTTCCTCTTTCACCCAAGCGACGAGCATGGGCAGCTCGACAGGCCCGTAGACCACATTGTCCACGCCCCAGATTTTGAAGCCAACTGCGTCAGCGCTCATAGGTGCAAACGTAGAATCCTATTGTCCCGACGCGGGCAGATAAAGAAAATTCAACGCCGCCCGAGCGGGGAGGGCGCAGCCTGCTTTGCAGCAGTGCGCGGTTGGCAACCAGTCAACGAATTGCGACGTTTCCTCGGCCAATCAGCGTGTCCAGTCCGCCTCCCTACGTCGGCGGCTACTTTTTCCGAAATAGATCCAGCGGGTTCAACTTGGGCGCCGCGTTGGTGGAAGTCCGATTGCCCGCAGCGGGCTTTTGTCCGGTCAACAGGTTCCCGACGCCTTCAAGAGCCCTGCCGGATTTGCCGCCGACGTTGACGCCGAGCTTTTCGGCGACGCCCACGCCGGATTTGAGCAACACACCGCCCAGGGCAAGCTCGTTCAGATCGCTCTTGGGTTCTCCCAGAGTCCCTTTCACCGTGACGAACCTGGGCAGCATCACGTATTGGGCGTCGGGCGGTGTGTTGGGCGGCAGCAGATTTGCCGTTTCCGCCAACGGCCGGCGCAGGGCGAATTCGACCGGCAGATTCAGGGGCGAGTTGGTGAGCACTTCCGCGATGGGGATCACGCCTTGCGTCGTCGCCTCAAATGCCCCGCTCTGCACGACAAAACGGCTGAGGTTGATGTTGCCGCCGCCCAACTCGGTGCGGGCGTCCAGCCAGTTGACCGGCGACTTGGTGATGGCCTCGATTCGCAGCAGGGTCGCGATGGGCACGACCAGTCTCCGGGTCTTGGGACCCATCAACTGAAGGTTGGCGTTGGTGAAGCTGAACGCGGCCTGGCCGCTCAGGTTCTTCTGCAAACTCGCGCCCGTGACCCCGGCACCCTTGATTTGCGCGTTGGCCAGAATCAGGCCTTGGTACTGTCCACGGCTCTCCGGGGAAAACGTGTTGGCTATCGGCTCCAATGGCACCTTGTCCAACTGCGCCGAGAGGGCGTAGGTGTAGCCTTTGACGCCGAGGTCCAACTGCACGCTGGCGTTGACAGGCGCTCCGTTCATCGCGAGCCGGCATGGGTCAAGGGCGACCTTGCTCCCCTCAAGCTTCACAGTGACCTGGCAATTTTGAAGACTCATTTCGCGCAGGTACACCTGGCCCAGGTTTGCTTCGGCGGTGAAATTCAGCGGCAGTGTGATCGGCTCCGGTTCCGCGTTGCCGGTGGGCGCGGGTCCAGGGTTTGTCGGTGTCTTCGACGGCGCTGTTGCGGGACTCTTTTCGGGCGTGAAAGCGTCGTAAAGCTGCGTCAAGTCGAGCAGGTCTGATTTGATCGTCATGCGGCCTTTGGTGGCCGCGGCCGAAGAAAGGTCAATGCGTCCTGCCGCGGTCAACTCGTTCGTCGGCGCGCGCGGTGTCGGCACCAAGGCCAGTTGCATTTGGCGCAAGTCCAGCACTTGATTTGCGAATGAGCCGTCGAGCTTCACGCCGGCCGTGAGCGGCGTTGCGGGTCCGCTCCCCGTCAAGCGGGCGAGGACGGCCTCGACCTGGGTTTGAAGTTTGAACGCGGCGCCGTCGTAGCTGCCGGAGCCGGCGAGTGTCAGGGCGGGCTGCCCTTGTTGCGTGAGGTCGAGCCGGTAATCGCTCACGCTCACTTTCGTGAAGTCGCTCAATTGTCCATTGAGTTTGAGCAGCATCGCAGCTTGGGTGAGGGGCTTCTCGCCGAGTTGCGCGGCCAGGCCGGCAATCCGGGACGTGACGCCCAGCTTGAGCTGCTTGCCCCCTTGCTCGGAAACCAGGTCGAGCTGGAGTGAAAGCATCCCGGCGGACACGGAGTCGCCAAGGAATGGTTTCCACGCCGCGAGATCAAAGTCGGTCACGGCAAGGTTGAAGGTTGAATTCTCGATCGCCGTCGCGTTTTTACCCCAGGCAAGCGTCATCGGTTTCCCGAGGCTGCCGCGCAGAAGCGGTTTTTGAGATTGCGTGCCGTCGAGGGTCAGGGATTGGACCTGGGCGGATTGGCCGGCCGTGTTCACGGTCACCCTGCAAGCCCACTGCAGATCCAGTGGCGGCGTGGTCTTGCCTTGTTGTGTCACGCTGAAGCGGGTGGCATTGAAGCGAGTATTGGCCGCGATGACCGAGCCGCCCTGAGTCACCGACACATCCGTGGTGGAGTCGAGCGTGGTCGAGCCGAAGTCGAGGCCGAAGGGCGCGCCGAGGAGGTTCAGGGCCTGGCGGTCCATCCGCGCGAGTTCCAGTTTCAAACGGCCTTCCTTTTTCGAGAGATCCAGCGGGCCGGTCACCTTCAGCTCGCCGAGCACCTTGTCGTTCTTGAGGAACCGCTGGGAAAGCTCCTTGATCTCGCCGGGGACGACGTCGCCCGTGAACACCGTTCGGGCTCCGGCCAACTCGCGCAATGAACCTTCCGCGCGCGTTACTTCATGATCGACTTTGGCCTTGAGGGTTTGAGGCATCAGATCGGCGCCCAGCGTGAACTCGATGCTCCCGGTGCTCCTGGCTTCGAGAACGTCGTTTGTGGGACGGGTCATCTTGAACACGGCCGCCGAGGTCAATTTCCCGGGCTGGCCATTCTTGAGCTGGTCTAGCGTGATGTTTACCCCGGTCAACTCGGCCACTTCGCGTCCGCCGTCCTTGAGATGCTTCACGCGGCGAATGGTCGCGTTCTTCAGCGCAAAATTCCTCATGTCAAACTGCGGCGGCTTGGACGGCGCCGGGGCAGGTTCGGGCGCGGACTTCGTTTCCTTTTTCAAAAGCGGGTCGAGATTGCTGCTGCCGTCGGCCTGCTCGAAAATTTGCACGACGGGCGAAGCGATGGTGACTTCGTCCACTTTGAGCGTCCCACCCAATATGGCGAACAGGCCGTATCGCAAACGCACTTCCGCCGCCTGCAAAAGCGGTTCCGCGCCGGTGGTCTTGACCCTGAGCTGGCGGAGGGTCACTTGCGAGAAGGGGCTGAGGGAAGCCTCGGCCACCGTGATCTCGCCGCCCATCGCGCTGCCGACCCGTGGCAGAATGACGCCCTTGAAGAACGCCGAACTCGTGATGACGAAATACGCTACTACGAGCAGCACGAGCAACGCGCCAGTGATGAAAAGAAGTTTGCGGCGCCACGAGCGGCGACGGACTGGTTGAGGAGAAGACGTGAGGTCAGACTTCATCCGCTCTAGATACAACCCGTCAATGCTCGCTGGCAATCCGTACGCAACCGGATTCCTCCCGGCGGGAACTCCGGCTGGCCGCCATTTCTTCCAATGAACTTGGTAGGGCCGACCTGCCGGTCGGCCTGGAC
>CAZZAQ010000440.1:1429-4706 GCA_964652165.1 uncultured Bifidobacterium sp. | reverse complement strand
GAATTTCGACAAGCCGCCCCGCGAGTGGCGCGCGCTGGACGAAAAGCCGACGCGCGGCGATTTCGACCTGGTCGGCGCCCGCATCATCGCCCCCGGCGACCCGTTTCGCTCCGCGCTCTATTACCGCATCAACACCGAGGGCGCCGGCCACATGCCGCACATCGGCTCGCGTTTGGCCGACGAAGCGGGCCTGGCGGTGGTGCGCGACTGGATTCGTTCGCTGCCACAGTCGAATCCGGACCGTGCCGTCTCCGAGCTGAACGACTCCATCGCCGGCTGGCTCAAGCAGGGGGATTTCGCGAAACTGCCGTCCACGATGAACGGCGCGCTCGCGCTGGCCGAACACCTTTCCGACGCGGGAGCCGGCGCGGTGGGGCCCAATTCTTCTCCAAAAGGTGAAGTCTTCCCCGCGTCCGCCCTTGCCAGCGCCAACGCTCTGATCCGCGATTTCTTCCAGCGTTTTCTCCCGCCCGACCGGCGCCGCATGACCCTCGGGACAGACCTCAACCCGAAAAGCCTCCTTGCGCTTCGCGGCGATGTCGCCCGGGGCAAGGAATTGTTCGCCGGCGCCTCGCAGTGCGCCCGCTGTCACATCTGCGCGGGCACGGGCCGCGCCTTCGGTCCGGACCTCACCGGCATCGGGAAGAAGTACGATCGCGCCCAACTTCTTGACCACATCCTCAGCCCGTCAAAGCTCATCGCCCCTGAGTTCAAATCCGTGTCCATCACTCTCCGCGACGACACCGAACTCTCCGGCTTCGTCCTCAAGCGCACCGCCACCGAACTCGTCCTGCGCGACGAGACGTTGAAGGAGCACACGCTCAAGCTTTCCGACGTGAAAGAACAACGCGAGTCCACGCTTTCCGCCATGCCCGAGGGCCTGCTGGCGCCGCTCACCGCGCAGGAAGCGGCGGACTTGCTGGAGTTCCTCGCCACCAGCCAACGTCGATGAACCGGGATCGATGCGAATGGGAGTCTTTTCTTTGTCTTTACGTCAAACCGGTTGACCGTCGCGCAACTCCTGGCCGAGCGTGGTGTCAAATGACGATGAAGTTGGAGTCTTGAGCAGAATCAACGCTATGACGCTTTTCACAAATGGAAGGTTCATGGGCTGGCTGGCCTGTTTTGGAGCGGGGCTGGCAGGAGCTTACGGTCAGGATGCCGGATGGATGGCGCAGGCGCCAGGCTTCACGCCTGGCACGATCCAAGTCGATCGCCTGGGAAACGTATATGTCGCCGCGGGAATCAACAACCGCTCCACAAATGCCGTAATTAAGTACGGCCCGGAAGGCTCCGAGTTGTGGCGACGAGGGTTTCCCAATCTCCCAGAAGTGCCCGTGGCGGCGTTGGGCATGGGGCTTGACGAGGCGGGCAACATCTACATCGCGGGCCAGGATCAACAGAAATGGAGCATGGGCCCTTGGAGTCTGATGAAACTAAGGCCGGATGGGTCACAGGAGTGGTTGGTCGAAGGAGTTGGAGGAATCAGACGCATGACCGTGGATCGGCTCGGTCAAGTGTACACGGCGGGGTGGGGAGATGCCGTGAAATACGGACCTGACGGGCAACTCCTGTGGCATTTGAAACTTCCGCTCACGCCGTACATGGGTGCACTAAACGTGACGGTGGATGAACGCGGCTATACATACCTTGTTGGGCACAACGGGTATGGATGCGCCGTGACCAAGGTCGATCTCACTGGCCATCGACACTGGACGAGTTTCTACCCGGAAGAACAAGTCGAAGCAGGTAGCGCCCTCGCTGCAGCGTTAGCTAGTGATGGTTCGGTGTATGTCACTGGATACTTGCGAGACGGTATGGTCACGATGAAGCTTGGTGCTGACGGCCAACGTCTATGGGTCGCCAGCCCGGCAAGAGCTCCTGAATCATCGCATAAAGACGGCTCCGCGATTGCTGTGGATCGTGAAGGCCGTGCCTATGTGAGCGGGACAGCTTTTTCATTCGAACCGACAAATCGTGCATTAGTAACGATTTCTTACGATCCCAACGGCCAAGAGCGCTGGACTGCTCGGTATCGCAGCGCCTCGATCAATGATGCTGGCGCTGGAACACAATTGGCGCTTGATGGGAAAGGGAATCTTTGTGTCTCGCTCAAGTGCTTCAGCGGCCCTTGGCTTGGTGTGCCAGTCGTCAAGTACGATCAAAACGGAAAAGAATTGTGGTCTAGTCCACCTTGAAGACGTAGTTGCCAAGCAAGCGGACTTCCACGTTGGATTCAATCACAAGCGACGCAACCCTAACGTCGCCGGTTACGCAGTACGGCGAACCGGCGGCGGTCCATACTTGGCGGCTGATGCTGCCGCTGACCAACGTCTGGCAAGGAGCGCCATGTGGAGTCTCGCAATCAGCGCCTCGGGTGGATGCTGCAAGAGTGGCGCAGATGGCGAGCGACAACGCGGCTAGCACTCGCCAAGCGCGCTTGAGTTGACTGAGGTTTTTCAGAGCAGTATTCATGTAGTTTTCTCCGAGCGGTCGTGTTTGTAAGGTTGAGTTCGCCGCGGCAAGTTGACCAGGCCCGCCAGCGAGCGCGTTCTGTCCATGTGGTTGTTGGTTCATATTTCCTTTATTTGAGATTTTCTCGTTACGGTTTCACTCCCAGGGCGGAGTCGCTGAGTTTCTTGATCTCTTGCAGGGCTTTCTCGCGTTCCGCTTTCGCGAATTTGTCGTCGGGGTTGGCGGCCAGGGCGCGATCGATGTGTTTGAGGGCGGGGCCGTAGGCGCCGGCGGCCATTTCCAGGCGGATGCGATTGCGCAGGAGGCTGGGTTCATCTGGCCGCAGGGTTTCCCAGCGGGCGAGGAACTGCCGGTCGAGGTCGTACTCCTTCAGCGCGTAGGACCAACGGGCGTAGGCGCCACATTCGATCGGGGTGAGTTCTGGCTCCAGGGCCGCTCGGCGCAGGTTGGCCATGCAGTTGGTGCGGAACGCAGCGGCGTTGGTGTGCTTGCTCAGGGCCAGTTCCTCCTGGACGTCCGCGGCAAGGACGCGTGCCAAGCGGGGGATGCTGGGCAGGATGGCCGGCGAGTCCGCCGCTTTCTGGTACATTTCCGACTGGAGCGCGAGCAACCGCAGGTCTCGCGGGCCTGTGCGTGGCTGTTGTTTATCCAGAAACGTGCCGGCAAAGAAGGGAAAGAGCGCTTCGGGATGATGGCGCGAACTGTCCCGTATTCTCTCAATGGCGGTGTCAGTTCCGCCCAGAAGTTTGGCGACGGCCAGCATTTTCAGGCAGTGGTCGTTAAGAAGGCCTTCGAGGGCAAG
>CAZZAQ010000440.1:0-1419 GCA_964652165.1 uncultured Bifidobacterium sp. | reverse complement strand
ACCTGAATGCCCTGTTCGACGCACGGCAATTGGGGCAATGGCCCGGCCGGCTTGCTCAAACCGCGTGCCTGGAGCGATTCCAAGGCGTTGGTGAGAAGTTCGCTCTGGGAGACGGCGTTGCTGGTCTGGCCGCCCAAGTACGCCTCGGGTTCGAAGAAGGCTGCGGCCCTGGAGAGCAGTCGAACGCCTCGTTCGACCGTCCGGTAGCTTTCGGGCGGCATCCCGGCGCGCAAGACGGAGAGGGCGGACTGGGCCTCGTTCGTGCGGCCATGGAGGGCCAGTTCCATAATTTCCAACTGGCCGGGAGAAAAATCGCCGGGATACAGCACCTTGGCAACGCGGAGGTGTGCGGCCAACTCATCGTGGCGGCCTAGAACGAATTCCAATCCCAGGCTATGCCGGTGGGCGCTGTGGAGGTAAGGGTTGTGTTCGAGGGCCGTTTTGAAGAATCCAAGCGCTGCGGGAGTTGAATCCGCGATCAATCCGTTGGCGAGCGCGGTGTCCGCGGCGTCGAGGCCGTTCGTCAGGGCCTGGCGAACGTGTAGGACTCCTTGCTCCAACGTCGCACGGTTGAACATCTCGAACTCGCCGACGCGAAGGAGGACGGCGCCGCGACGGACAGCTTCACTTTGGTAGGGCGAGGCTCCCGCCGAGCCGAAGCTTCCTGTTGGATCACGGCTCGGCAGGAGCCTCGCCCTACCTGGTTCATGGAGGAGCTTGTCGAACTCAGCCTTCGCCCGCGGCTTATCCGAGAGGACGATCCAGGCTTCGGCGCGTCTCAGGCCCAGGTCGATTTAGTCCTTGTAGCCGGCACGCTCGGCGGCATCCCAATGTTTCAAGGCGTCACGCCAGCGTCCGCTGCGGGTGGCGAGTTCGGCGTTGCGGAGTTCAGCAATCTGGCGGGCCGCGGTCTCGCGGACGAAAAACCAGGCCGAAGCCGCGAGGCCGGCGGCCAGGATGAGGAGCAGGGCAGCCGCGGCAGCGAACGCCTTGCGATGGCGCCGGACGAGTTTTTGAACGCGGTAGAGCTTGCTGGGCGGACGGGCGAGAACGGGCTCGGTGTCGAGGTGACGTTGGATGTCCGTGGCCAGGCCGTTGGCTGTTTCGTAACGCCGGGCGCGATCCTTCTCCAGGCATTTCATCACGATCCAGTCCAGGTCGCCGCGCAGAAGTTTGATGAGTTTGGGCGGCTCGGTGCATCGACGCTGCGCCGTGGTGGTCTGCTCGGCGAAGGTCATCTGGCGCAGACGCGTTGACGGCCGCGCGGGCTCCGCCTCGGCGATCGTCCGGCGCATGGCGTCGAAACCGGCCTGGAGCAGTTTCGGTCCGTCAAAGGGCGGCTGGCCCGCCAGCAATTCGTAAAGGAGCACGCCCAGGCTGTAGATGTCGCTCCGCGTATCAACATCGAGTCCGCTCATC
>CAZZAQ010000439.1:0-4712 GCA_964652165.1 uncultured Bifidobacterium sp. | reverse complement strand
CCATTGGCGCAACGACATCGAAATGGTCCAGGGGCCGAACAACACGTTCTACTACGGCACGCGCGTCGACAAACTCCTCGTTGCCGTCACCGAGGCGGCGCCGTTCAAGCTGCGCATCGAGCCGCCCAGGGTGCCCATCGTGCAGGGCGGTTCAATGGAGTTGAAAGTCGTCGCCGAGCGCGACCCGGGCTTCGATGAGCCCATCTCCGTCAGGCTGGTCTGGAACCCGCCCGGCGTGACCTCCCAGCCCGACATCACTATCCCCAAAGGCGAAAGCTCTGCGTTCTACACGCTCAACGCCAAAGGCGGCGCCAGCCTTCGCTCATGGAAGATCGCCGTCCTCGGCTCCGCGACGGTCAACGGCGGTCCGCTTTGGGTTTCCTCGGCGCTCACGCCGCTGGAAGTTGCCGAGCCATTCCTGACCGCAAAGATTGAGACCTCGGCATGCCAGCCCGGCCACAGCACGAACATCGTCGTGAAGCTGGAGCAGAAGATTCCATTCGAGGGCAAGGCGGCCATTCGTCTTATCGGCCTTCCGGAGAAGGCGGCGGTTCCCGAGAAAGAGATCACCTGCAAGGATACCGAGGTCGTCTTCCCGCTCAAGGTGGACCCGACCTGCCCCACCGGCTCGCACAAGAATCTGTTTTGCACCGCGGCGATCAAAAAAGCCGGCGAGGTGATCCCGCACAATCTGGGCGCTGGCGGCATCCTGCGCATCGTGCCAATCAAGAAGCCTGCCGCGGCGAGTGCCGAGCCGAAGAAGGTGGCGAAGAGCGAAAAGAAGTGAAGGCGCACGTGGGAAAAGTCATTGTGAAGCTCAAGCTCACGAACTACCCGGAGCTCGTCCTGGAGCAGCGCAGGCTGTTGAAAGGCAAGGCGCGCCAGTTGCAGGTCGATGCCTTGGTGGATACGGGGGCGACGAGGCTCTATTTGAAGTCGAGCGTGATAAAATCGTTGGGGTTGAAACCAGTCGATCGGCTTCGCTCACGAACCATCAGCGGCCCGCACACGGCGCGGACCTTTGAGCCGGTTCGCCTGGAGCTCATGGGCCGCTATGGCGAGTTTGGAGTTGTCGAGGTGGACGAGAGTGTTCCCAACCTCCTTGGTCAGATTCCACTCGAACATCTGGACTTTGTCGTGGATTCCAAGGGTCGCAAGCTCATTCCAAATCCGGAGCACGGCGGGGAGTGGATGAGCGAGGCGTACTTAGACCAGCCTGTGAATCGATAAACCTGGCCCTATGAAGTCCGATTGCCTGATGCGCCCCCGAATTGTCCTTAGGGCAAGCTTCGGGTGGATGTTGGTCCTGGCGATGTCTGGAATTTCGCTCACGGCCCTGGCTGCCGCCAAATCCGCGGCGGTTTCCGAGATCAAAGTCTATCCCCCCGAGGTCCGCCTCTCCGCCAGGCAGGACCGCCAGTCGCTCGTCGTCCAGGCCACCTCCGCCGACGGCGCCACCCGCGACGTGACCGACACCGCGTCGTTCACGTTCACGGACAAGACCGTCGCCCGCGCAGAGAAAGGATGCATGCTGCCGCTGGCAGACGGGAAGGCGGAACTCCAGGTCAAGTTCGACGGTCGCGCCTTCAGCGTGCCCGTGACCATCGCCAACGCGAAGACCGAGCGCCCCCTCAGCTTCAAGCTCGACGTCATGCCCGTGTTCATGAAGGCCGGCTGCAATGCCGGCGCCTGCCACGGCTCTTCGCGGGGCAAGGACGGCTTTAGGCTCTCGCTCTTTGGCTTCGACCCCGACGGCGACTACAACCGCCTCACGCGCGAGCAAATCGGCCGGCGACTCAACCTGGCCCTGCCGGAGGAGAGCCTGCTCCTGGAAAAAGGCCTCGGCATCGTGAACCACACCGGCGGCGAGCGTTTTACTAAGGAGAGCGATCTCTACAAGGCCCTCCTCCAATGGATCGAGCTTGGCGCTCCGAAGGATTCGACCAACGTCGCCAAGGTCGTCGCCGTCGACGTGATGCCGAAATCCGCCGCGCTCGAAGGTTCCAACGCCACCCAGCGCCTTACCGTCCGTGCAACGTACTCCGACGGCACCGAGCGCGACGTCACGCCGCTCGCCGTCTTCATCAGCAACAACGACGTTTCCGCCAAGGTCTCCGACGCGGGAGTCATCACCGCCGGTCAGCGGGGCGAGGCGTTCGTGATGGCCCGTTTCAACACCTTCACGGTCGGCTCCCAGGTCATCGTCGTGCCGAAGGACTCGGCGTTCGAGTATCCGAAAGACCTCGTTCGCAACAACTACATTGACGACCTCGTCGACGCCAAGCTCAAGAAGCTGCGCATCCGCCCGAGCGAGGTTTGCGACGACGCCACGTTCCTGCGCCGCGCCACGCTCGACATAACCGGCACGCTGCCGGCGCCCGAGGATTTGCAAAAATTCCTGGCCGACTCGAGCAGCGCCAAGCGCGACCACGCCGTCGAGTCGTTGCTCAACCGCAAGGAGTTTGCGGACCTCTGGGTGATGAAATTCGCCGAACTCCTTCAGATTCGCTCCCGCCAGGACCAGTTCAGTTCCAAAGCCGCGCTGGCCTACTACAATTGGCTGCGCGAGCAGATGCTGGCCAGCGTGCCCATCGACCAGATCGTCCGCCAACTGATTACCGGCCCCGGTTCGACCCTCAAGAACCCGGCGGCCAATTATTACCAGGTGACGACCGACACGCTTAAGATTGCGGAGAACACCGCGCAGGTCTTCATGGGCATGCGCATCCAATGCGCCCAATGCCACAACCATCCCTTCGACCGCTGGACGATGAACGACTATTACAGCTTCGCCAGCTTCTTCCCGCAAGTCGGCCGCAAGCAGGGTGAAGATCCGCGCGAATACATCGTTTACGACCGCGGCGAGGGCGAAGTGAAGCATCTGGTCACCGGCAAGCCGCTGCCGCCGAAATTCCTCGGAGCGTCCCAGCCCGAGATCCCGCCCGGCCAAAGCCGCCGCGAAGTGCTCGCCGCCTGGCTGGCTTCGCCGGAGAATCCGTACTTCGCCCGGAACCTGGCTAACCTCGTTTGGGCGCACTTCCTCGGGAAGGGCATCATCGATCCCGTGGACGACGTGCGCATTAGCAACCCCGCGTCGAACCCCGAGCTCCTGGACGCGCTGGGCGCGAAGTTCACCGAATACCAGTACGATTTCAAGCGCCTCGTCCGCGACATTTGCTCCTCGCGAACCTACCAGCTTTCCACGCGCGCCAACGAGTCCAACGCGCTGGACGACCGCAACTTCGCCCGCGCGGCCATCCGCCGGCTCCGCGCCGAGGTGCTCTTGGATTGCCTCACGCAGGTCACCGAGACGAAGGACAAGTTTGCGGGCCTGCCCCGCGGCTCGCACGCCGTCGAGATCGCCGACGGCAATACCAGCACCTTTTTTCTCACCACGTTTGGCCGGGCCCGGCGTGACAGCGTCTGTTCCTGCGAAGTGAAGGTCGAACCGAACCTCTCCCAGGCCTTGCACCTTCTCAACGGAGCGACCGTTGAAGGGAAGATCAACGACGGCGCCGTCGTGAAGAAGCTCCTCAAATCCGGCAAGCCACCCGGCGAAGTGGTTGAAGACCTTTACCTGCGGTGTTTCAGCCGTCCGCCCACTCCCGAAGAGAGTGGCAAGCTCCTGGCTTTCCTCAAGGACGGCAAAAGCCAGGAGCAAGTGCTCACGGACGTTTTCTGGGCGCTCTTGAACTCCAAGGAGTTCATCTTCAATCACTGAGCCGCCACACGGGCATTGCACCGGCACGCTGACTCACCCTCCCCGAACGGGGCATGGCCTTGCTATGCGTAAGTGCAGCTGCGACCCTGAGGTTGCGGGACGGGAAGAAAGAAGGTTGGGCAGCGGCATCGTTGTCGTTCCCTCTTCAGAACGCAGCCTGTCACGGTCGCAGCTACGCGGAACGCGTACGGCGTTCGCCACTGCTATCGGCGCCGCATCAGTTTCTGCACTCGATGGTTGCCCGAGTCGGCCACGTAGAGGTTGCCTTGCGAGTCCAGCGCGATGCTCCATGGGTTGTTGAACTGTCCCGGCCGGATCCCTGGTCCGCCGAGGATTTCGACCGGCTTGTCCTTTGCGTCGAATACCTGGATTCGGCTGTTGCCAAACTCGCAAACGTACTGGCGCCCATCGGAGTCCACGCGGATGTCATACGGATAACTCAACTCGCCCGCGCCACGTCCCGGCCGCCCGTGTGTCCGGAGCCACTTGCCTTCGCGCGTGAAGACCTGAATGCGATGATTGCAGGAGTCGGCGACGTACAACGTGTCGCCCGGCCCGATCGCGACCCCTTCGGGCCGGTTGAATTCGCCGTCGCCATCGCCGGTCCGCCCGAAGTTCACGAACCGCCTGCGGCCCTTTGCCGAAAAGCCCTGCACGCGGTCCACCGTGGTGTACTCGCTCACGAACGCCTCGCCGCGCGAATTGATGGCCACGCCGCGCGGCAGCACGAAATCGCCCCCGTCGGCCGCCGCCCGGCCCCATTGCTCGACCAATTTGCCGTCGCGCGCGAAATGGTTCACGCGTTGGTAATGCGGCTCCACGAGCACGATGTTGCCGTTGGTGTCGGTGCACATGCCCTTGGGCTTGCCCAGATCGGTCTCGGGCATTCGCCACGAAAGCAAAAACTCCCCATTGGGGAAAAACTTCTGAACCCGGCCCGTCATGTCGATCACGTAGAGATTGTCCTCGCCGTCCACCGCCACCGAGCGCG
>CAZZAQ010000438.1:0-4723 GCA_964652165.1 uncultured Bifidobacterium sp. | reverse complement strand
ATTCTGCTTCCGCTCCACGGCGAACTGCCGCCGGGCGACCAGGATGCCGCCGTCGCCCGCTACGACCAGCCCAAGGTCGTGGTGTCCACGAATGTCGCCGAGACCTCCGTGACCATCGACGGCGTGCGGCTCGTCATCGACAGTGGACAGGCGCGCATCCCCCGTTACGACGCCCACCGTGGCATCAACACGCTGCTCATCGAGAAAATCTCACAAGCCAGCGCCGACCAGCGGGCCGGTCGAGCCGGCCGGACCTCGCCCGGAAAATGCCTTCGCCTCTGGTCCCAACAGGAGCACGACGAACGCGCGCCGCGCGAGCTGCCCGAAATCCAGCGGCTCGATCTCGCCGAAGTGATCCTGACGCTCAAGGCCGCGGGCGTGGAGGATCTAAGAAAGTTCCGCTGGCTCGAGCCTCCCAGCGAAATCGCGCTGCACCACGCGGAAGACTTGTTGTTGGATTTAGGCGCCCTCCGACGTAGGGCAGGCGTCCCGCCTGCCCCCGCCGCGCGGAGCGCGGCGCCAGAAGCCGCCTCGCGCAGTGAAGTTGGAGGATCGATAAGCGCCGCAGACGACTCGCTCGCGCTGGAGCGCGAGCCGGGCAGGCGGGACGCCTGCCCTACTTTGATCACCGAGCTGGGCCGGCGGATGCTCGCCTTCCCCGTCCACCCGCGCTACTCGCGGATGCTGCTGGCGGCGCAGGAATACGGCTGCGTTTACCAGGCTTGCCTCGTCGCCGCGCTCACCCAGGGACGCGACTTGCTCTTGCGCGGCGGCGGACGCGCCGTGGCCGACGAGCGCGAAGACCTGCTCGGTGAAAAGGCTTCGTCGGACTTTTGGATTCTCATGCGCGCCTGGAATTTCGCGGCGAAGAACCAGTTCCGCGTCGAGGCCTGTCGACGGCTTGGCATCCACGCGGTCACCGCGCGGCAGGTCGGACCACTGTTCGAACAGTTCCTCCGCATCGCGAAGGACGAAGGACTCGACACCGCGCCGCGCGAAGTGAAGGACGAGGCGCTCCAAAAGTGCATCCTCATCGGGTTCAGCGACCGCGTCGCGCACCGGCTGGATCAGGGCACGCTGCGCTGCGAACTCGTCCACGGCCGGCGCGGGCTGCTTGCGCGAGAGAGCGTCGTGCAAGACAGCCCGCTGTTCGTGGCCGCGGAGATTCGCGAGATTGAGGGCCGCGACGGCGAGATGAGCACGCTGCTCTCGCTCGCCACGGCCATCCAGCTCGAGTGGCTGCGAGAACTGTTTCCGGATGACATTCAGTCCGAAATCCGCGTCGCCTTTGACGCCACGGCCAAGCGCGTGCAAGCCGCCGAGTTGCTCCGCTTCCGCGATCTGGCCCTCGCCGCCAAGCGCGTCGAGCCGCCGCCCGCGGACGCCGCCGCCCGGTTGCTCGCCGAGGAGATCAGCGCCGGCCGGCTGCACCTTCCCAACTGGGACCACGGCGTCGAGCAATGGCTGGAGCGGCTGAGCTTTCTTTGCAAGCACTGCGCCGAGCTTCAACTCCCGCCGATCACCGACGCGGATCGGCGGCACATCATCGAACAGCTATGCCACGGCGCGGTGAGCTACCGGGACCTCAAGGAGCGCGACGTCAAACCGCTCGTGAAATCGTGGCTGTCCGCCGCGCAGCACGAACTCCTCGACCAGCACGCACCCGAACGCCTTTCGCTGTCGAACGGCCGCACGCCGAAGGTGACCTACGAGCCGGGCGTCCCGCCTTACATCGCCTTGCGCATCCAGGAACTGTTCGGGGTGACCCAGACCCCGCGCATCGCGATGGGCCGCGTGCCGGTGGTGGTGCACATCCTGGCGCCCAGCATGAGGCCCGTGCAGGTCACCTCGGACCTCGCCGGCTTCTGGCGCGAGCATTACCCGCGCGTGAAATCCGAGCTTGCCCGCAAGTATCCGAAGCACGAGTGGCGTTAGTTTGGGCATGTAGGGATTCGGATTCACGTTCATCGGTTGTGTTGCAGTCTCGGTTTGCATGCGATGCGCTCTGTGCGTCTGCTCCATTACTACGCAAAAAATCGCCGCTCTGAAAATACGACTTTGGTAGTAGAACGACCCGGCTTCAGGCCAACTCCTTCGGCTGGTCGATTCGCGTCATCTGGTCGTGAACTTCAACAAGCGGCTGGATTTCGGGATGGACCTCCGCGTTGCCGAGCCCCTCGACGAAGGCGAGCACGGCGGTCTCGGCCTGCGCGCGGGCGTCATCGGCGCTCACGTCCGACCAGCGCCAGCACTCAAACTTGTCGGCGGCCGCCTTGGCCCAGTGTCGCGGAAAGTTCATGGGCGTAGCGTAGCGGGAAGCAAGGCCAGCGCAAGCCGGTGCGCGCCTGGGACCGCCGCCATCCTGGCGGCGCTTTGCAACGCTCTGGCTGGAAGCCGGCGGTTAGAGTCTGACCATTTCAGGTCGGCGTTTCCCATCTCCCGGAGGGAGCTTTGAGAATAGCCCGATTGGAGAGGGGCTAGCCGGGATATTTCAAAGTCGCTTAGTGCGCCGAATCGCCGGTTTCATTAACACCCCGCTTTAGCGGGGTGCATGCGCATCCGAGATCGTCAAAACCGTTTCAACGGTTTCGACAGGGTGTGAGAAACCGTTGAAACGGTTTCTCGTCTCGCCCCGCCCGAACACCCCGCTGAAGCGGGGTGCTAATGAGAGGAGACTATCCGAGACGAGAAACGTGTGAAATATCCGGGGTGCGGTGAGGGCGACATCGATGAAACTGCAAATACCGCCGAATCCATTGCAGATAGGCCTCCTCGGTGCGCAGGGAATAGTGATGAAAACGCATGGCTTCCCGGATCTGATCAAACAACCGCGCCTTGGGATTGGGGATGAATCCGACCGTTGCGGAGGGTGATGCCTTCGCCATGTTCATGATCGGATGACCTTCCCGTATCAATTCTTCTTGACGAGAAAGAAAGGAAAAAACCACTCTCCAGCCATGATTCCTAATCAGGCGTCAGACCTGAAGCTGACTTAAACTGTTAGGTGTCATTGCCACACCCCATGAGTACGAACGATTGGACGCGGGATGCTTCAATGGAGAAACTGCTCCAGATACGAGTCGGGTATCCAGCACACACAACTGAGCACCGTATGGCGGATGAGGAGATTCGTCGGCGAGAGGCAGAGGAGGCGAGAAAGGCGGCGGAGCGGTCCGCGCAGATTGACGCGCGCAGACATGAGGAGGAGATCGCGTTGAGTCGAGAGGAGATTGATGCGAGCCATTATTCAAACCGACTCGCTGCTTTTGCGATTGCCGTTGCAGTCGTAGCTCTTGTCGTAGCCATTCTCGGATGGATGTTTCCCCGCGAGCCTCGCGCCACTGGTCGTGCAGGGCTAGTAAACCCACAGCTACCTGTAGCAGTCCTATCAAACACAGCACCCGCAGTCTCATTACGATTGAACAGCGCCTCGACCTCCAACCCAGCAGCGCCGCCAAAGACACAACCATGACACCTAACAAGCTCGCTCCAGCGAACGTACACCCCGCTTCTCCGTTCAAAAGGTCAGCATTCATCGAGAGTCTCCTTAGCGCTCAACCGGGCCTGTCGGCACACGTCGCTGAGTTTGGTGACTAGGCGATTTATGCTACAGATGCCTCAGTCGTATCGTGACTACTTGGATGATGTCAGTCGGCAAGTTCGCTGGCTGGATCGCGTCCGTTTTCGACGAGCAATCCGCCAGGCAATCCCTGGACTCGTGCAGCAGGGAGCAGCGGGAGAGACGCTATTGTCTGTATTGGCAGCCGGTTTCTACATCTCGCCTTCGGCTACCACGATGGACAGCAGCGGAGTGATTGTGCGCGACGCAGCAGAGGAGTGCATCACGTCGTCTGCCCGCCCACCGCGATGCCTATTTGCCCTGACCTCGCACAGTTTGCACGCTTTCCCATTTCTTAGTCCTACCGTTACGACTTTCGTTCCAGACCAAATCTTGCCGCTATGGAGGATCAACAATGGTTTGCAGACAATCGAGATACCATTCTTTCCACCTGAAGCTCTCGCATTGCGTGGGACATCTGACTCGGAGGACGACTCGTTTGATCCTCTTCCGCACCTGAAGTCCCTTGTTCTTAGGGCTGATCCACAAGACTGGGCTGCGGCCAATGTTTTTTGGTCAGCCGGTCTCGCTGCTGCGGCTCACTGGGGGGACCCCGTAGCCATTGTCAGCCACATTGAGTCTGTCACACGGAGCATGAGGAAGTAGATGCTTTCGCCTAACAAGATCGCTGCGGCGAACCGCCGCCCCGCTGGGCAGTCGGACGGTTCGGGAAACTTTCAACGCGCCTATTGCAGCCGGAGCGTGTCCCCGGCGGCGGTCGCTGAGCCTGGACGTTAGGCATCGATCGCGCATGGACATCCTGAGCTTACTTCTTGGGGCTGCGCTGACGATCTTGGGTGGCTACTTATCCAACCGGCAGACATCGAAACTCCCACGTGCGGCAGAGATTCGGAAGATTCGCACTGAGAAACTGGAGTTGTTGGCTTCGCTGGCAGTTTCCGCACCTGACTGGGTCGAGAGGATGGAGGAGGATACCTTCGCATTCTCACCACGTCACACTCCATCAGAACCGATGGAGCAGATGTATGTGCTGAGTGATCTGTATTTTCCAGAGATCGGACTCCAGGTGCATGAGTTTTGTAGCGCCACCAGAGAGCTTTGTCAGTGTATCCGCAAAGAAGGAAGCAGGAGATTGGGTGAAGG
>CAZZAQ010000437.1:1592-4728 GCA_964652165.1 uncultured Bifidobacterium sp. | reverse complement strand
CCTCTGCGTCACCAGCGCCCCCATCGCCCGCTGCAATCGGGCCAGCGCCACGGAGTAGGCGTGGAGCGCCTGCACGTAAACGGTGCGCGCGTCCGTCAGCGCCGTCTGCGCGCTGAGCACGTTGAGTTGCGTGTCGGCGCCGGCCTCGTACCGGGCGCTGGCCAGGCGCAATGCTTCGGTCGCCTGCTCGATGACCTTCTGTTGTGAGTCGAGCACCTCGCGCGCCTCGACAAACGTCGAGAACAGGGCCCGCACCTCCAGTTCGATCCGGCGGCGCGCATCCTCGTAATCGATCCGCACCCGTTCGTGCCGGGCGCGAGCCTCCTGCACGCGGCCCTTGGTGAGCTGGCCGTCGAACAGGCTCCAGTTCATGCGCGCTCCGGCCGACCAGCCGTGGATTTCGCTCGTGAGATCGGGCGTGAACAGCCGGTTCTGGACGCCGTAACCGGCGAACAGCTCGAAGCGCGGAAGGTAATCGGCCTTGGCCGTATCGACGCCCTCCTTGCGGAGCCGCTCGGCAACGCGAAGTGACGCAAGCTCCGTGCGATTCTGGAGCGCGAGCGCCAGCGCGTTGGCTAGTTCGACCTCGGCGCGCGGCGTGTCGAGCCGGCCCGTGAGCGTCAGCGGAAGGTCCTCCGGCACTCCCGCGGGCACGTCGAAGCCCAGTTCGTTGGCCAGACGCTGCTTGGCGATGCGGAAGGCGTTGCGCGCGCGGCTGAGCGGCGGTCGGGCGTTCGCCAATTCCACCTCGGCGCGCAATACGTTGAACTGCGGGACGGTGCCGGCCTCGTACCGGCGGCGTGTGTCGTCGAGTTGCTGGGTAAGCAGCTTCACCGAAGCTTCGCGCACGATGATTTGCTCGGCGGCCAGCAGCGCATCGTCGTAATAGACACGCACGTTGAGCAGCGTGTCGGCCAGCGCGGTCTGGAAGTCGATCAGCGCCAGCTCGCGCAGCAGCCGCGCGCTGCGCAGGGACGACTGGATTCGCCCGCCGTCGTAAACGGTCTGGGCCACTTCCAGCCCAATGTTCCAGCGCTGGTCGTTTTGCTCGAATTTGACCGGGAACGGCGTCGGCCCGCTGACAGACGGGGAATCGATGAACCCCTGGTCGATGGCGCGGTATTGGCCGGTCGCCGCCAGGCGCGGCAGCGCGACCGCGCGCGTCTGCACGGCGACAGCGTGGGTGATTTCGAGATCCTTCCTCGCCTTTTGCAGAGCGGCATTGTGCGACTCCGCGATGGTCAGCGCATCCGCGAGCGACAAGGGTCGGGTGAGCCAGGCGGGGAGCCCGTTGGTGCCTGGCGGCGCATTCGTGGAAGGGACATCCGCGGCGAGGAGCGGTTGAACCATCGCAAGCACAGCGCAAGCGATGGGCCGGATGAGTCGGTTGATCATAGGCGGCGGCTTCGATGCGGGGCTCGAAGCGGCGCGATAGTAAAGGCGGCCGTGGGGGCGTGTCTATCCGAAGCGCTGAAGCCGAACGCTGTTGCGCGTAGCTGCGACCGTGAGGTCGCGGACCGTTTCCACGTCGAGCGCGCTGTGCGCCTGCGCGTAATCCCTCAGTGAAGGCCGGTGGGGCGAGCGTCCCCGCGAGCCGGAGCCAAGTAACACTGAGTAATCAAGCGGCTCGCGAGTACGCTCGCCCCACCTGACTGAGGGATTACGCCTGGGCTGTTATTCCTTTGGAAACAGACGGCCCGCGACCTCACGGTCGCAGCTACACCGAATGGGAGCGGGAGCGCGCCATTTGCGCTACGGAAGGACTACGACGCGGTAGAAGCATTGCGGGTTCGCGGCCGAGACCGTCTGTGAGGCGAGCGGACCGTCGGCGGTGACCTCGCCGCCGAGATCAGTCCATTCGGATTGGCTGAGGGAGAATTTGCACTGCACGCGGTAACGCGCCCCTTGTTCGGCCAGCCAGATGAGCCTTGCTCCATCGGCGTTCAACCGGATCGCCCGCAACAAGGGTGTGGCCTGCACAACGGCCCCGAGCCTCACAGTGTCGGCTCGAAACTTTTTGAATTCGCGGATGCGCAGATGCTTGGCCTCCTTGCCGTCACCGTAGTACACGCTGGTGCCGTTGTCGCTGATGAGTTGGAACGGCGTGTTTGTCGTCCACACGCCGGACGGCACGCCGACGATGCCTTCGACATTGAGTCCTGTGAGGTCCGCGGCGCGCTCCCGCGGCGCGTCGGCGGGCTTGCCACTCCAGGTGAACAGGCGGAAGTCCGCCGGGGGCGGCAGGTTGGTGCCGCCGCCGGGAGGGCCCGCGACGATGAGAAAATTCGTGCCCGCGCCCTCGATGCTGCGGATGCCGCGTCCGCCAAGGTTGAGCTCGATGGGCGTTCCGAACACCGCGCTGCCGGGCGCCCCGCGGTTGGTCGCCAGCGTGGTGAAGTTCAGGACCGGCACAATGAGGGCCGTGGCTCGATTCGCCGGCGGCACGAGCGGCGCGCGGAACCCGAGGTAGGCGGTCGTGCTGCTGCCCGGCGCCATGCAAAGCCCCTCGATGTTGAAGCCCGAGCCATCGGGCGATTTCGGATCGACGCCGACCGCGGCGCTGGCCGTCAGGTCGTAGTAGTCCGCCCCCTTGCCGTGGAGATTGCGCGAGTCCCAGTCGATAAGGTCGAGCTTCAGGAAATCATAATGGCCGAGGACACGAAGGGCGATATTCGAGCCGCTGCCGGAAAGGTCGGTGACGAACAGCCGCCCGCGATTGGTCCGCTCGGTGGCATTGAAGGCGTGCGAATGGGAGCCGAGCCAATAAATGCGATTGCCGACGCGCGTCGAGCCTTCGATGTCCACCTCCTTCGGAGTGCCGTCGTCGTAGAAATCGGTCAGCGCTAGGAACGGATTGACGTCGATGCTTTTGGCGGGCGGCCCGGGTCGGGTGCGGCTGAAGACGCGCAGGGTCTGGCTCTCGTCGTCGCCGACGAGCATCCAGTTCGAGTCGATGGGAATGGCGGTCGAGGCGTCGCTCACATGCGTGAGCCAGACCGTATCGGGACGGCCGGGCGACGAAGCAGCGTAATGCAGTTCGCCAATGCCGATGAACGACCCGTCGTTCACTCGGATGAGGATGTCCGAGTAGCCGACGCCCACCGGCTCGATGTCGAGCGTCCACTTGCCGCTGGTA
>CAZZAQ010000437.1:0-1582 GCA_964652165.1 uncultured Bifidobacterium sp. | reverse complement strand
GGTAATGCGCTTGAGGACGAGGTTGGCGTCAGGGACGACGAATTGGTTCGTGCTTGTGGCAGTGACGACCAGCGACGAAGCGGGAGTTTCCTCGTCGCTGACGGTAAAGGTGACCGTCGGGTTACCCGGATCGCCGATGACATGCGACAGCGGGACCAATGGCGAAATGCGCGGCGCCGTGCGGTTCACGGTGCCTGGTGTCAGGATTGAGCCCGGCGGCAGGTTCGAACTGACGTTGTGCAGGTCGAAGATGACCGAATCGCCGGTGGAACCCGCAAGGTCGCCGACCATCCACGCGGCGGCGGAAAGCGGCACCGCGTTTCCAGGCACGCGGCTGGCGGCGTCGGGGGTGAAGCCTTGCTGGGTCAGGTCGACGCCGCCGTAAACCTGCGCGCCGGTCTCGCGGTCCGTCCAACCCAAGGCGTCCATGATAACGGCATTCTCGGGCAGGCCTTCGAGAATCCCGTTGTCACCGCTATCGAGGTCTGCGCCTTGCGGAATGGAGGTCGTGCTGCCCACCAGCAGCAGCGAGAGGCTCTGGTTGTCCAACACGCCTACAGCGGTACCATTCGTCAGGGCCTCGACGACCGTTGTGCCGGGTCCAAACGCATACGGGTGGCCGGGCGAAACGATAACCAGCAAGCCGTTGGTGCCGAAGGCCAGCCCCGTGAGATTCCGCGAATACTCGATTTCTCCGGCGTCATCGGCTTCGCCCTTCACCGCCAAAACGTGAAGGTTCGTGATCGCCATGGCGGGCGGGCCTTTGAGTTCGATGTACTCGAACGGGAAGTCGCCACCCGGCGGATTCACCTTGGCCTCGCTGAGGACCACGGGGTCATTGTCGTACACCGCCACGCTCACCGGCAGGATGATCGTATTGGTCGGGTAACGCAGCGGGTCGCGCGTGCCGACAATGGTGTGCGTGATCAGCGCCCGCAGGGGCGACGGGCCGGCCAGCCGGTCGTCCGGCACGCGCACCGTGATGCGCTTGGATGCGGTCGTGGAAAAGACCAGCGTGCGCGAGTTGGTGAATGTCCGGCCGTCCGTGCTGATCTGAAGCGGGAATGCCGCGTCGACGCGCGTCGTCACCGCGCCGGACGGGGTGAGCGCCAGATTGATCGTGTAGCTGTCCCTCAGCCCGCCCTCGACGACGACGGTGGAATTGCTCGATTGTTTGATGAGCACAGCGGGCGGAGGTTTGGCGCGAAAATTCGGGCCGCCAATGTGATTCAACGCGGCGCGCGAGCGGGAACTCGGAAAGGTATTGGTGGTCCGGGTCGTGCTGGAATTGGCGTCCAGAAACCAGCGCGGAGCGGCGCCGAGGAGGTTGCCGCTGGCGACCCAATGCGTGCGGTCCCAGCCGTTGCTGTCGCCGTTGCGCCCGATGTAGGCCGGCGTGAACGGGAGCGGGACGACGGTGCTACCCGCGGGGGCAGAGGCGCCGCTGCCGGGCGGCTTGTCGCGGCGAAAGTTGATCCGGCCGTAGGCCATGTCGCCGGCGCCATCCTTGTCGAGCACGCCGACGGCATCGAGGATCAACCATTCGTTGGTCGCGGATGGATCCAGCTCTCCGTCATCGTCC
>CAZZAQ010000436.1:0-4737 GCA_964652165.1 uncultured Bifidobacterium sp. | reverse complement strand
AAGTTCGACGTTCGTCCCCATGAACGTCGAACTTCCAACGTTGAACATCCAACGTCCAACGCCCTCCGGCCGCCCTTACTTCCTCTTTTCCTCCGTCTTGATGCTCGAACGCTTGCCGCTCCACACGATGAAACGTCGAATTCAGTCCACATAAACCTGCTCCGTGCGATAAGCCCTCTGCCTGAAACGAAGCACTTCCCGGCATTGATCCAGGAAGCGCAGCTTGGGATTGGGGATGAACTGGTCTTGCGCCCCGGTGGGCCGGGGCTGAGCGAAAGGCGTGCGCATGGGTTAGGCCAATCGATTCCTTGCCATGGAGGGCGGAACAAGCTGAAATTGTCGCCCATGAGACGCGCCAGGCCAAACCGCCCCGCGCCAGGCCAAACTCCGCTTTGGCCGAATATCTGTTAGGCGGCCAATACCCATCCCAAGGATCCATTTATGAAATTTCGATTGCGCCATTCATCGGTTGCCAGAGGGATTAAACAAACCACCGGTATGGCGCTAGGCCTCTGTGCCTCCGCGATCGCAGCAATTCTCGCCGAACCAACCGCTATGCGAGCGGACACGTTCTATGTGTCGAATTGGAACAGCGACTCAATCGAGAGGTTCACGGCTGATGGGATTGGCTCTACTTTTTATACGGGCGGCTCCGACTTGTTCAGGCCGACCGGCTTGGCTTTTGACAGCGCCGGCAACCTGTACGCCGCAACCCGGTACTCCGGGATATACAAGTTCACCCCGGATGGAACCATTTCGTTGTTTCCAGGCGTCAGCGGCCTGAACTATCCCCGGGGCCTGGCGTTCGACAGCGCGGGCAATCTATTTGTCGCCAACAGCTATTCGCACCAAGTTTTGAAGTTCGCTCCCGACGGCTCTGGCTCGATATTTGCCATGTTCAATGGGTTGAACTATCCGAACGACCTCGCCTTTGACCGTGCAGGGAACCTCTACGTGGCAAACCCCGGTATCAATACCATTGCAAGGTTTACTCCCGACGGCCAGGGCACAGTCTTTGCCAGCAATGGGCTGTCTGGCCCCGTAGGTCTGACCTTTGACACCGCGGGCAACCTCTATGTAGCAAACCAAAACAACAACACGATCCAGCGGTTCACACCCAACGGCATCGGCTCCGTATTCGCCAGCACCGGCTTGAATGCCCCGTCCGGCATGACCTTTGATGGCACGGGTAACCTTTATGTGCTGAATACTGGTAACAACACTGTCCAGAGGTTCACCCCATCCGGTGTCAGCTCCGTGTTTGCCACCACCGGCTTGAATGCTCCTGCCTTTATTGCGGTTCAAATCGAACCGGTGGTGTTGGATAGTGATGGTGACGGAGTGTCTGATGATGTTGACCAGTGTCCCGGCTCAGCACCCGGCGCGGCAGTTGACGTTAACGGTTGTACTATCGATCAACTTGTTCCGTGCAGTGGGCCAGCGCCGGGCGGTACTTGGAGAAACCACGGGCAATATGTGTCAGCCATCGGGAGAACAGTTGAGGCATTTGCCGCCGCGGGGCTTTTTACGCCAGCGGAAAAAGATGCTGTCATCCGGGCAGCCGCACGCTCCAATTGCGGTACACGGTGATGGAGTCGCCTCTCCATGCGCGTCGGCCTAACCATGCGCTGCTGCGAACGGCGGCATCACGCTCCTGTTGCAATCGCCGCGCCTCGTGGCCGCCGTCGCTGAGCTATATTGAGTCGTCAGGCGTTGCTACGCGCATCCTGTGCCAAAACTTTACCTATTATGATCGAAACACCCCGTATTCTCCAGACCACCCCCAAACTGACCGCTGTGATTCACCTCATGATTCCAAAGCATGAGATTCAGAATGTGATGGGTTCCGGCCTCGGCGAACTGATGGCCACGATTGCCGCTCAGGGCATCAAGCCGGCTGGCGCGTGGTTCGACCACCACTTCAAGATCGCGGACGACTCGTGGGATTTTGAGATTTGCGTGCCTGTCAGTGCGCCGGTGGCCGCCGCGGGCCGAGTGAAGCCGAGCCAACGGCCCGCCATGAAGGCGGCGCAGACGGTCTATCACGGACCTTACGAGGGTCTCGGCGCGGCTTGGGGCGAGTTCCTCGACTGGATTACCGCCAACGGGCACTCACCGGCCCGGGACCTCTATCAGTGCTACGTGGCTGGACCGGAGTCCAGTGCCGACCCAGCCAAGTGGCGCACCGAGTTGACCAAACCGCTGGACAGTTGAGACTGAGCACGCGTTGTGACACGCACTATCAGAGCCAATGGCCGCAAAGCCAAACAAATCTGAAATTCATTTGGCTACAGCTTGGGGCCAGGCTCACAGTGTTGTCGGTGCCCGCCCGTTCAAGCTGGATTCTTGCGATACCAATTCAAGGCGGACTCCAGCCCGGCCGCGACCGTTTGCCCGGGCGCGTAGCCGAGTAGTTGGCGGGCGCGCGTAATATCGGCTCGCGAATGGCGCACGTCGCCGGGGCGGAAATCGCCATACTCCGGCTGCCGCCGGGCAATGGCGGGATCGTGCCTGGCCAGCAAATCGCGCAACGTCGCGAAGAGCTGGTTCAGGCTGGTGCGTTCGCCGCAAGCGATGTTGTAAACGCCATTCAACGCCTCGGACTTCGGCGCCGTCGCCGCGAGGAGGTTCGCCTGGACGACGTTGTCAATCGGGCAAAAATCCCGGGTCGTTTCGCCGTCACCGAAGATTTGCACCGGCTCGTTTCGCAGCAGCGCGCGAATCCACTTCGGGATCACCGCGGCGTACGCGCCGTTCGGATCCTGGCGCGGGCCGAACACGTTGAAGTAGCGCAGCCCGACCGTGGCCAGCCCGTGACGGTGAGCGAAAGCCGCTGCGTCGACTTCATTGCTTCGCTTCGAGGCGGCGTAGGGCGAGAGCGGCCGGCCAATCTTTTCCTCCGTCATGCTCTCGCCTGGCTGGTCGCCGTAAGCCGCGCTGCTGGACGCATAGACGAACCGGTTGACGCCGCAGTCGCGCGCGCTCTGCAACAGGTTGAGCGTGCCCTGCACGTTGACCGCGTGCGTCGTCAGCGGTTCGGCGATTGAGAGCGGCACGGACACGAGCGCGGCGTGGTGCAGCACGATGTCCACGCCCGCGCAGGCTTTGGCGCAAAGGGCCGCGTCGCGGATGTCGCCCTCGAAGAATTGGCAGCGCGACCATTGCGGCGCGAGGACGGCGGCCTGGACATCGTCGAGGTTGCGCCGGTGGCCGGTCGAGTAGTCATCGAGGCCGATGACCCGCTGATCCAAGAGAAGGAGATGCTCGAGCAGGTGCGAGCCGATAAAACCGGCCGCGCCGGTGACGAGCCAGCGCCTCGGTTGAGAGCGGAGTTGCTCGCGGACTGAATCGAGGAGAGACATGTCAGGCTTTCCAGACCGTGTTCGGGCGTGTCTTGACCGCGGCCATCGCGTTGCGCGTGTCAACGATGCAGTCGCACCAGTCGGCCAATTCCTGATAGTTCACGGCCTTGTGCGCGGTGGAAATCAAGACGGCGTCGAACGCGCGGACGGACTTCTCGCTCCACTCGACGGACTTCGTGCCCGTCCAATGCCCGTGCCCGCGCGTCGGGCGGATGATAGGGATGTGGGGGTCGTAGTAGGCCACGACGGCGCCGCGCTGCTGGAGCAGGTCGAGCAGGACCAGGGACGGCGACTCGCGCAGGTCGTCCACGTCGGCTTTGTACGCCAGGCCGACGAGGAGGACGCGGCTGCCTTGGATCGGCTTCTGACGTGCGTGGAGGGCCTCGGCGAGGCGGCTCAGGACCCACTGCGGCATGGCCGTGTTGATCTCGCCTGCCAGCTCGATGAAGCGCGACTGCTGCCCGTACTGGCGGGCCTTCCAGGTGAGGTAAAATGGATCAATCGGGATGCAATGTCCGCCCAGGCCCGGCCCTGGATAAAACGGCATGAAACCGAAGGGCTTGGTTTTCGCCGCGTGGATGACCTCCCACACGTCGATGCCCATCGCGGCGTAAACGACTTTGAGTTCGTTCACCAGCGCGATGTTCACGGAGCGGAAGATGTTTTCCAAAAGCTTCGTCGCCTCGGCGGCGCGGCACGAGGAGACGGGCACGAGGGTTTTGAAGGCCCGGCCGTAAAGGGCCTTCGCCCTCTCCAGGCAGGCCGGCGTCAGGCCGCCGATGACTTTGGGGATATCGGCGATCCGGCCGGTCGTGACGCCCGGATCGTCGCGCTCCGGCGAGTAGGCCAGATGGAAATCCGCGCCCGCCTTGAGTCCCGAGCCTTGTTCGAGCACCGGCCGCAAGTCCTCCTCCGTCGTGCCGGGGTAGGTCGTCGATTCGAGCACGACCAGAATTCCCCGGTGCAGATGCGGGGCGATGCTCTGGCCAGTCTTGAGAATGTAGGAAATGTCCGGCTCGCGGTTCTTGTTCAACGGCGTCGGCACGCAGAGGATTACGGCCTGGACTTCGCGGATGCGGCTGAAGTCTGTGGACGCCGCGAAGGCGCCGCTCCGGACCTGTTGCTCGATGTCGGCGCTGCCGATGTGTTTGATGTAGCTGCGGCCGGCGTTGCAGTCGTCGACCTTGGCGGGGTCGTTGTCGAGGCCGAGGATCCGGATGCCGGAACGGGCGAATTGCAATGAGAGCGGCAGGCCGACGTAGCCCAGGCCGATGACAGCGGCGTTCATTGATAATGGCAGACTCATCAGCCGGCCGTCGAAAAACAGGGAGCTTGTATCCAGAAGGCCGCACGGCGGCGCAACCGGGACGCCAAG
>CAZZAQ010000435.1:2226-4739 GCA_964652165.1 uncultured Bifidobacterium sp. | reverse complement strand
ACTTTCTCCGGCGTGCGGTTCACCGTCACGCCCATGCGCGACACGCAAGCCGCAATACCCAGCAAGCAAAACGCAGGACGCAACACGCGTTGCGCAATCCGCCCCGCGGTGTTTGCGCCCTGCGCCATGGGCCACGACCAGGCCCTCGACATCCAGGAAATCCTCGCCGCCTCCGGCGTGAGTTCCGGGTTCCGGGTTCCGAGTTCCGAGCTGACCGGTGGGGCGAGCGTCCTCGCGAGCCGTGATCCCGGAGTTGAGGCCAGCCGGCTCGCGGGGACGCTCGCCCCACCCAGAAGGATGGCTCGCGAGCATGCTCGGCCCGCGAATTCTCACCAATCCAATCCGCGGCTTGCGCCCAATCCGTCGGCGCTCATCTCGATTCTCAACCTTCAACCCTCCACTGATTCCACACTATGAATGGGAATAAGACCTATGCCGTCGCCGCTCTCATGATCCTCCACGCCTTGAGTGCTTACGCCTTGGGCCACGATCAGACCCTGAACCTGCAGGAAATCCTCGCTGCCTTGGGCCTCTCCGCCCTGCGCGCCGGCGTCAAGAAAGCCGAGCGCCCCGAGTCTCTCCCGCCGGGAATGCGCGCGCTCCTCTTCCTGTGCGCCATCGCACTTCTACCTCTCGGCGGAACGGCAAGGGCCGCGACGAACACGCAACACGCAACACGCAACACGCTTCCCGCTCCGCATTTAACAGGAGCAAACAGAGATAACAGAGAACCAGAGAAGCCTCCGTTCCCTCCGTTGTCTCCTGTTCAAAATCGGGAGCCTGAAATCGCCAGTCGCCAATCGGCAATCGGCTATTCCTCCGGCCTCTACTACGACTCCTTCATCTCCGCCCGCACGCCCAACTTCAGCGATGCGACCTATTCCTACGGCCTGGGCATCGGCTATCAGGTGAGCCCGGTTTGGAGCGCCGACCTCCGGGCCAGCCACTCCGGCTTCGATACTCGCGGCTCGGTCGTCCAGGACCTCGGCGGCCGGCTCGTCGCCCGGATGCCCTTCGAGTTCCTGGCACCCTACACTTTCCTCGGCGCTTCGTTCGATCTCGAGCGCGATCGTTGGCTCATACAACCCGGCGCCGGCATTGAGTTCGGCGTCAACAAACGGCTCCGCGGTCTCTCTCTTTTCGCCGAAGGCGGACTCGATGCCGACCTGCACGGCCGCAATGGCTACGTGTTCAACGGTGGAGTCCGCCTTCGGTTTTAACGCAACGACGCAACGACGCAAAGGCGCGAAGAGTGACCCCAAATCCACATGTAATTTCGGAAAGAAGACTTCAACCACGAATGAACACGAATGAACACGAATAAACACGAATCAACACTCGCACGAGGCGCCCGCTGCGTTACGGCCCATTTGTCTATGACAATTGTAGGGCCGCGCCCTGACCTCGAGCCCGCTTCTATTAGTGTGGATTCGTGTCCATTCGTGGTTGAAAAGAATTACGCGAGGATCAGGGAGTGAGGAACAAGCGCGTAAATCGTAAATCCTTCATGTGCTTCCGCAACTCGCCATCCTCGGCTTCGTTATCGTCGCCTGTTTCATTCTCCGCGAACTCTCAACTATCAACAATCGACTGACTCAAATTATGGCAACACAAGCTGAACTGGCCGCCGAACTGGCGGCCAAAACCGCCCAGATCCGAAAGGCCATCGACGAAATTACCACGCGGCTCGCCGCCCTGGAAGAGGCCGTGCGCAACGCTCCGGCGACTCCGGAACTCACCGCGGCCGTCGCCGCCTTGGGCGCCGCCGCCCAGGCCGCGGATGACATCGTCCCCGACGCTCCGCCGCCGGCCTAAGGGAGAAGGTATGAGGTATGACAATTCAAAATTCAAAATTCAAAATGTGCTTCCTCGGCCGTGCCGCGCTCTTACTGAATTTTTCATTTTTAATTTTGAATTTCGCTCCGGCCGCGATGGCAGAGACTAACGTTTGCTCCAATCCTCACGCCTCATACCTCATACCTCATAATTCATACCTCATACCTTTCCGTCCCTCTCATGATCGCCGACGCCACACCGACTCTCCCCCTCATTGGCGGCTGGGTCATTGGCGCCGTGGCGGTCCTCCAGCTCGTCACCCTGGGCATGCAAGTGCTCCGGTGGAACCAGGCGGCCAAGCGCGAAGTGCATCCCCAGCCCCTGGAGGTGAAGAACGCCGCGGAATTTCTCCCGCGCCAACTTTTCGAGGACCACGCCGAGCAGAACCAACGGGAACACGAGCACCTGTTTGCCAGACTGGGTGGACTCGACCGCGGACTGCGCGCCGAGATGAAGCAGGACACCGATGGACTCCACGACAAGATCAACAGCGTGGGCCGCGAAGTCAGCGAGCACAGCGCCACGCTCGAACTGCAGAACCAACGCCTGGCCCAAATCGACGCCAAGCTCGACCGGCTGATCGAACGGAGGCCGCAATGAAAACAGTTGAGAGCAGAATTGTGTTGAGAGTTGAGAGGTTGAACGCCGTCCCTCTCTCAACTCTCAACACAAACTCC
>CAZZAQ010000435.1:0-2216 GCA_964652165.1 uncultured Bifidobacterium sp. | reverse complement strand
CGAACGGAGGCCGCAATGACATTGCCGATTGCCCATTGCCGATTGCCGATTGGCCTATCCGACCGATCCGACCGATCGGACCGATCCGACTTATGACTGCCACCCAACGCGAACTCTACCGGGCTGCTCTCCTGCGGGTGCTTGAGGCCAACGAAACCCAGTGGGGCCTGAGCGCCGCGGTTCTTGCGGTCCACGTCGCTGGCTTCGGCTTCCGCGGCCTGGGGGCCGAGTTTGCCTCCAGCGAACTGCGCTACCTCCAGGACAAAGGCTTTGTGAACGCGCCCTCCAAAGCCATCAGCCCCGAGAATCAAACCTGGCGCATCACCGCCGCCGGCCGCGATTGGCTGGCCCAGAATGGATGAAAACCAATTACCGCGGAGTCGCTTCGTGAATGAACTGCAAACCCAACGTCAGATGCCCCCTCAACAGGTTGCCCGAGGATCGGGCGGCGGAAGTCGCGGACTACGCCCGCACCCACACTTTCGACGAGACGGTCGCCTGGCTCGCCAAGGGCGGTGTGAAGACTTCGTGCAGCGCCGTGAAGCGCTGGTTCCACAAATGGTCGCTGCAGCAGTGCTTCAAGGCCGCGGAATCGAGCGCGGACGAGTTCCGGGATTGGCTGGCCAAATCGTTTCCCAAAATGAGCCAGAAGGAATTGGATCGACGCGCGGGCCTGATGTTCCAGTTCAAGGCGGTGAAGTCCGGCGACGCAAAGACCTACCTGGCCTTCGCGACCGCGCGGCACAAGGCCAAAATGGACAGGGTCAAGTTCAATCAGCGCGAGCGGGCCATGACACAGGATCGCGAGAAATGGCTCGCGGCGCAGAAGACCAAGATCGAAGCGGGGCTGGACGCGCTCTTCCTGGAGGTCAAGGACAACACGGAGGCGCGGGAACTCTTCCAGAAATTCAAGACGGTGGTGACCCAGGCCACGACTTGAAAGCCGAACACGGGAAAAAGTGAAGACCAGAAATCGAGCAAGCAAGTGTACCGGGAAACGGAAGCAGGAAGGGCTGGATCTGCCTGCGCAAGTCCCGCCTGCCCCTCTTCCCGTCTTCCCGACTCCTCACCCTTCGGCTCCCCACCCCGCACCCCCCGCCGGGCAATCCGGCAGCGCAAGCCGTGAGTGCCATGCTACACAGGGCAGCCATGCCAGTGGCCCTCCCGATGCGCCCGCCGGCGGCGCATTGCCCGACAACCACGGCGCCGGCATTTCTTTCTCCCAGTCCCATCCGACCGATCGGTCCGATCCGTCCGATCCGTCCGATCCCTCTTCGATCCGCAATCCCCGCCCCGCAATCCGCCGTCTCGACGCCAGCTTCTCCCGCGACCCCCGCGCCGTCCAGGCGCCCCGAGTCGGCAGCTTCCTCGAGTTCCTCGAACAACACGCCCGCGTTCCCACCTCCGACCTCCGCCGCGCCGGCGAGTTTGACCGCTACACCTTCAACGGCCGCGAAGCCCTGCGCGAGCCGTGCCGGGTGCTCGATATGATTCTAGGCGCCTCTTCATTGCCGATTGCCGATTGCCGCGCCCGCCCGCAACACGCAACACGCAACACGCAACACGCTTTACGGCCTGGCGATCCGTCCTATCCGTCCGACCCGTCCGACCCGTCTTCAATCGGCATTCGGCATTCGGCATTCGGCAATCCGCTCAAGGACTCCACCCTCGTCCTGGCTGGCGGCGCGCAATTCGGTAAAACCATTCTCCAACTCTTCCTCGCCGCCTACGTCACGTCGCAGCGTTTCCTGAACCTCGGTGTCTATCTGCCCGATGACGGCCTGGCCGATGCCATCGTCGATACCAAGTTCCGGCCCGTCGTGATCGACAACGTCGGTTGGTTTGCCGAGATGACCCAAATCGGCAAGGCCGTCAACAAGTCGGGCAAGGCCGTGAACACCAAGGGCGCGTTCCTGGTCACCGATGGCGAGCGCAAAGCCGTGGGGATGTTCCGCGGTTTGAAGAAAATCCCGACCAGTTTCTCCCTCGACGTCGTCGTGCGCGACGAGGAAGACGACATCCCCCGTGACAAGGCCAAGTTTCTCAGCGGCCGGCTCACCGCCTCCGCACTCCGTCTGCAGATTATCGTCGGCACTCAACGCGTCGCCGGGGCCGGCCAGAATAAGCAATGGGAGCAGGGCAGCCAGGGCGTGATGCTGATCGGGCCGGCCTCGCGAGCTTTAACAGGAGCAAACAGAGAGAACAGAGAAGGAGAG
>CAZZAQ010000434.1:0-4750 GCA_964652165.1 uncultured Bifidobacterium sp. | reverse complement strand
AAAACGCACCGCCCACTGTGTCGTGCTTGTATGACTGCGGCGACCGGGGACTCCGCCCCTTCTAACCCACGGGTCAGGCTTGCGCCTGCCAGCTGCAGCTATACAGCCGCGCATAATTAAAGGGACATAGTGACTCAGAAAACACCATATTTATCGGCGCTTTACGTGTAGGAGCTTGTCCCCGATTTAATGCGCGGCTGTATAACACTACGCTGGAGCCCCGCTTCTCCGATCCACCGCCACGGCAGTTCGGACGCGCGCCGTGCGCACCGCTCTCCCCAAGGTGTCCATCAAACCAGGCCAACCCCAGATTGCGGATTTGGAATCCTCTTTCGCGAGAGATCCCAGCGAAGAGTCTCGCACAAAAAGTTTCGCAGGTTGTGCCACAACCCGGCCTCTCATTCGTCTGCCCCAATTCGCCTGCCCATTCTGGAATCGAAGGCTGGGGATCGGGAAAGGCAGACGAATTGGGGCAGATGAATTGAGAATTTCATATTCGTCTGGCTGAGGCTTGGAGCTTCTTTTGGATTTTGACCTTCCTCCACCGCGTTTTGCCTTGTCGCTGCCGGCGGTGTTCCGCATCGTCATCGCACCATGCCCGAGCGGATGATCTCAGAGGTGCTGGCCAAGCCGGACGCGGCGCTCGAAATGACGCTGCGGCCGGCGTTGTTCTCCGACTTCCGCGGCCAGCCCAAGGTGCGCGAGCGCATCGAGATCGCCGTCACCGCCGCCAAGCAGCGCGGCGAAGCGCTCGATCACGTCCTGCTCTCCGGCCCGCCCGGCCTTGGGAAAACCACGCTGGCGAACATCATCGCCAAGGCGATGGGCAAGGGCTTCAAGAACACGAGCGGGCCGACCATCGAGAAGGCCGGCGACCTGGCGGGGTTGCTGACGAACCTGGAGGAGGGCGACGTTCTGTTCATCGACGAGATCCATCGCCTTCAGAAAACGATTGAGGAGTATCTCTACCCGGCTATGGAGGACTTCAAGCTCGACATCATCATCGACCAGGGGCCCAACGCCCGCTGCGTGCGGTTGAACCTGCCGCGCTTCACGCTCATCGGGGCGACGACCCGAAGCGGCCTGCTGACCGCCCCGTTGCTGACGCGTTTTCCGGTGCGTGAGCGGCTCGACTATTACCAGACCGCCGACCTGGAGCACATCGTGGCGCGGTCGGCGCGGCTGTTGAACATCGAGACCGACGAGCAGGGCGGGCGTGAGATTGCCCGGCGCAGCCGCGGCACTCCGCGCATCGCCAACAACCTGCTGCGCCGCGTGCGCGATTACGCGCAGGTCAAAGGCGACGGGCGCATCACCGCGGCGCTGGCGGACAAGTCGCTGGCAATTCTGGAGATCGACGAGAATGGCCTGGACGAGATGGACAAGCGGATTCTGGAAACGATCATCACGAAATTCGCCGGCGGCCCGGTCGGCGTCGGTTCGCTGTCGGTCGCGGTCGGCGAGGAACCGGACACGTTGGAGGAAGTCTATGAGCCGTACTTGATCATGGAAGGCTACCTCAAGCGCACCGCGCAGGGCCGCGTGGCGACGGAGCTCGGTTATCGCAAGCTCGGGTTGAAGCCGGAGGGAGCGTCGGCGCAGCCGGGGTTGCTGTAACCGGGCGCACCCTGACACTGCCCCCGAGCTTCTCCCTCTCCCCGCGACGCAGGAGCGGGGAGAAGGCCGGGGAGAGGGGCGATCGCTGGACCCGACGGCCCTCCTCTCCCCGGCCCTCTCCTCCCTCGGAGGGAGGAGAGGGAGTCCGCTGGCGGCGAACGGGGCAGTGCCTCAAGATGCGCCCGCTGTAACCGGCGCTGCGTTTTGCCACTATACTTTCCGAGGGCGCTTTGCTAGCGTTGTTTCCGCTATGCCAGTCGACGACATCCTGCTCGAGGCGGAAGAGAAAATGATCAAGACCGAGGAAGTGCTGGTTCACGAGTTGTCCGGCGTGCGCACCGGCAAGGCCTCCCCGGCGCTGGTCGAGAACATCCTGGTCGAAGTGTACGGCTCGCAAATGCGCATCCGCGAATTGGCGGGCATCACGACGCCCGAGCCCCGAATGCTGGTCATACAGCCGTGGGACGCGGGGTCCGTGCACCCGATCGAGAAAGCCATTCAGAAGTCCAATCTCAGCCTGAACCCGGCGGTGCAGGGAAAAATCATCCGGCTGGTGCTGCCGGAATTGAGCACCGAGCGCCGCCAGGAATTCGTGAAGGTCGTCCGGAAAATGACCGAGGATGGGCGGGTGGCCATCCGGCACGTGCGGCGCGACGCGATGGAGCACCTGAAGCAGGAATCGAAGGCGGGCACGATCCCGGAGGACGACGAGAAGCACGGCGAAGTGGAGGTGCAGAAGCTGACCGATCAGTACATCGGCAAGCTCGACGCCCACTTGGCGCACAAGGAGAAGGAGATCATGACGGTTTGAGGGCCGCGGCTGACATCCCGTTCAAGAATCTGGCCGCGGTGTAGCGGCGGTCTGTGACCGCCGAGAATCCTCGGGAATTTCGGTCGGCTTGCGGCGCTCACAGAGCGCCGCTACAGTTTTTGAACGGGCGGCTAACGCCTCACGGCCGGCTCGAAACGAATGACCATTTCATTCGTTTTCGCCCAGCCGAGTTTTTCGCGGGCCAGCCGCTCGATGGCCTTCGGATCGTTTTGCAGCGACTCCATCGCGGCCCGCAGTTGACGCCCGAGTCGCTCCTGTTCGGCGACCCGTGCCTCGAATGCCAGCAGTTCCTTGCGGTAATTCTGGTTCGTCCGGATCAGGGGAAGGTAATGGAGGAACGCGAAGACGAGGAGCGCGACCACAAGGAGCAATAGAATCAACTTGGAAAGCTTGTCCCAGAAGAGGCTCACGTTCATCGGCGGCGGATGTAGCAGGCGGACGGACGGATGAAAAGGAAGAATTGCGTCAACACGCCCTGGGAGCGCTGGCATCTTGCCGGCGAGTTGCTTGGCTGCGAGTTGAGCAAATCGCCGGCAGGATGCCGGCGCTCCCAGTGGGCTGGTTCATCATCAGATCACCGTTCTGAGATCCAGACGAGCGTTCCCTCGGGCACGAGTTCAAACAGCGGCATCAAATCCGCCGCGGCCAGATGAACGCACCCGAGCGACATCGGTCGGCCGAGCGTCGTTTCGTCACCGAAGCCGTGGATGTAGATGCAGCGCCGGAACGAATCGACTTCGCCGTCGCGGTTCAAGCCCGGCTCCAGTCCCTCCAGCCAGAGAATTCGGTGAACAATCCCTGCGCCGGCCATCCCTCCCCACGTCAAGCCGATCGGCCGGCGCGCTTTGAAGACCGTGCCGATCGGCTGTCCGCCGCCTACCTTGCGCGCCACCCGATGCAAGCCCAGCGGCGTGCGATTCGAGCCGTTCAACTGTCCGATGCCAAAGCGCGACGTGGACGCAAGAAACTCACGCCGCAATGAATAGTCCGGCGCCCGCATCCCACTCGATGGGGCGAAGGCACCGGTGAGCGGCCGGGCAGCAAGATTGAATAATGCCACCCGCTGCCGCGCGATGCTTGCCGCCAGCACGAAGCGCGTCGGCACGATGCCCGCGCGACGGCACGCCAGGAAAAACGCCCGCGGAAGGCGGGGCCGCAGGCAGGCGGAGTCTATGGCCGGTCCATTCACGCGCCCCTTTTCCCGGAGCGGAATTCCATTGTCGAGTCGATTACGCCTTAATCCCGACATTCAGCCCCATCGCCCCGCCAAGAGGCTCGAATACGCGCACCTCGCGCAGCCCCAGCCCGCGCATCTTCGCCGCGATGCCCTGCTGCGCCGGGAATTGGCGCAGGGATTCCAAAATGTATGCGTACGCCTGCGCGTCGCGGCAGAATGTCAGCCCGAAGAACGGGACGCACACCCGCAGGTAGGCGAAGTAAACGGCCCGCCAGAGCGGGTTGGAGGGCTTGCCGAAATCCAGCGCCAGCACGCGTCCCCCCGGCTTGGCCACGCGGCACATTTCCTCGAGGCCCGCCTCCCAACCCGCCAGATTGCGCAATCCGTACCCGACGCTGACGATGTCGAACGTATTGTCGGGAAAGGGCGTGGCCATTGCGTCGCCGCGGATGAACTCCGGCGCGCTGAGGCCCGTCCTCGTGCCGAACCTTTCCGCCCGCCGCCGTGCCACGCTCAACATCGGCTCACTGAAGTCCAGCCCCGTCACCCGCGCGCCGCGGCTGGCGAGCGCCAGCGCGATGTCCCCGGTGCCGCAGCAGACGTCCAGCGCGCGGCAGCCGGGCGCGGGCTGCGCCAGCCGCGCCAGCCGATGCTTCCACAAGCGGTGCAAGCCGAAGCTCTGGAGATCGTTGATCAGATCGTAGCGCGGCGCGATCCGGCCGAACAGCTCGCTCAGGCGGGCCGCGCGGCCAGCTCCAGGATCGAAGTAAACGTTGGCCATTGCCCACGGACGATTTCCGATTTGGGCCGAAGGCGCCAGCGGGATGTGAATTTTCAGTTCATTTCCCGGCGGGCGGCAACGGCCGGTCCACGAGGGAGAGGACCGCGTTCAGCAGCAGGCGGCGGAACGCAGCGTTGGCAAAGTCTTCCGGATGGCCGAGCGAGGTGTAAAAGACGCGCGCCTTCTTTTCGCCGAAGGCGTGCAGCCACGCGACGGGTTCGGCGGGCTGGCCGAGGATGGTTCCCATCAGAAGCGGCGTCGCCGAACTTTTCAACGGGCTGACTTTGTAGAGCGAGCCGCCGCCGAGGAGCAGGGAAGTGTCGACGCCGGTCAGGAACGCGTG
>CAZZAQ010000433.1:1120-4750 GCA_964652165.1 uncultured Bifidobacterium sp. | reverse complement strand
CCCCGGCCCTCTCCCCGCTCCTGCGTCGCGGGGAGAGGGAGAAGCCCGGGGGCAGAGTCAGGATGCGCCCCGTGGACTTACGCGGGGAACGACCGGGGCTTGACAACTGGCTGCTGACAGGGGTGGCGCGGCCCCTTACGCTGCGCTTGTGACCGTGCTCGAAGTGATCCAGCGCAGCGGCGAGTTCCTCGGAAAGCGGGGCGTCGATTCGCCGCGCCTCCAGGCCGAGCTGCTGCTGGCCCACACCCTGGGGCTGCCGCGGATGAAGCTCTACTTGAGCTTCGACCGCGAACTGACCGCACCGGAACTGGACGCGCTCCGCGGATTCGTGAAGCGCCGCGGCGATCGCGAACCGTTGCAGCATATCGTCGGCTCGACTTCGTTTTGCGGGCTGGAAATGATCGTGACCCGCGACGTGCTGGTTCCAAGGCCGGAGACGGAACTTCTGGCGGAGCGCGCGCTGAAGTTTCTCCAATCTCGCGGAAAGGCGCATCTTGACCCTGCCCCCCTGCCGTCGGCGGACTCCCTCTCCTCCCTCCGAGGGAGGAGAGGGCCGGGGAGAGGAGGGCCGATTGCTCCAGTGAGTTCCCCTCTCCCCGGCCCTCTCCCCGCTCCTGCGTCGCGGGGAGAGGGAGAAGTCCAAGGCGCGGTGTCAGGATGTGCCCCCTGCGGAACGGCGGCCGCAACGGTGCTGGACTTCGGGACCGGAAGCGGGTGTCTGGCGATTGCCATTGCCGTACAGGCGATCGGGGCGGAGTTGCACGCGGTGGACATTTCGGAGGCGGCGCTGGAAGTCGCGCGCCGCAACGCCGAGCGACATCAGGTGGCCGCCAGGATTCAATTCCACGGCGGCGATGGGTTCGACGCGCTGCCGGCCGGACTGCGGTTCGATCTGATCGTGTCGAACCCGCCTTACATCGCCAGGGACGAGATTGCGGTCCTTCTGCCCGAGGTCCGTGACCACGACCCGCGGCTGGCGTTGGACGGAGGGACGGACGGGCTGGACTTTTATCGCCGGCTCGCGATCGAGGGGCCCACGCGTCTGAACGGCGGAGGCCGACTCATGGTCGAACTGGGAGATAGCCAGGACGCGGCGGCCCGCGCGCTTTTCGAGGCGCAGCACTGGCGGGTCGAGGGTGTTGAAAACGATGACACGGGCCGCGCGCGAATCTTAATTGCGCGCCGGGAGAATTGATGAAATCCTTATGCGCCCGTTTACAAGACCGGCGCGCGGAAGGCGCCGGCCGACCGAAATTTCATGGACAGTTTATTGATCAAAGGCGGCGTGCCGCTGCACGGCGAAGTGAGCATCAGCGGGGCGAAAAACGCCGTGCTGCCAATCATGGCGGCGACGCTTCTGACGCGGGAACAGTGCGTCATCCGCCGCGTGCCGAGCCTGAGCGATGTGCAGTTCATGGGCCGAATCCTCAATTCGCTGGGCGCGACGGTGAAAATCGAGGGGGACACCGTCACGGCGCGCAGCGCAAAACCAGGACCTATGGGTGACTATGACCTCATCCGCCAGATGCGTGGGTCGATTTGCATCCTCGGCCCGCTGCTGGGCCGGCTGCGTCACGCCCGGGTTTCGTTGCCAGGCGGGTGCGTCATCGGGACGCGCCCCATCGACCTGCACCTCAAAGGCATGGAGGCGCTCGGGGCGGAATTGACGATTGAGCGCGGCTACATCGAGGCGAAAGCCAAGCGGCTCATTGGGTCGGACATCTTCCTGGGCGGGCGCGCCGGGCCGACCGTCCTCGGCACGGCCAACGTGATGATGGCCGCCGTCCTGGCCGAAGGCGTGACGACAATCGAGAGCGCCGCCTGCGAGCCGGAAGTGGTGGACTTGGGCTATTTCCTCAACAAGATGGGTGCGCGCATCGTGGGCGCCGGCAGCCCGACCATCACGATCACCGGCGTCAAAGAGTTGCACGGCGCGGAGCACGAGGTGATTCCCGACCGGATCGAGGCGGCCACGTTCGCCATCGCCGCGGCGGCCACCGACGGGGAGGTGACGATTCACGGCTCGCGCCCCGATCATCTGAGCGCCGTCCTTGACAAGCTTAAGGACGCCGGCGTGCGCGTGGACCGCAGGGGACTCACCTTGAAGGTTCGGCGCAACGGTTCGCTCAAGCCCGTGGACATTACCACGCAACCCTACGCCGGCTTTCCTACCGACGTGCAGGCGCAGATGATGGTGCTCATGGCGATGACGCCCGGCCTGGGTATCATCACCGAGCGCATCTTCGAGTCGCGCTTCATGCACGTGGCCGAACTGGCCCGGCTTGGGGCGGAAGTGTGCATCGAGGGGCCCAGTGCGATCGTCAAGGGGGGCCGGACGTTGAGCGGCGCGCCAGTCATGGCCAGCGATTTGCGGGCTTCGGCGGCCCTGGTCATCGCCGGGATGGCCGCGCGCGGGACCACGCTTGTCAGCCGCATCTATCACCTGGACCGCGGCTATGAAAAAATCGACCAAAAACTCCGCAGGCTGGGCGCCCGCATCCAACGCGTGCCTGAAAAATGAAAGTCGCCATCTCCATAATCATCATCATCCTTGTCTGCGTGGGCGCATTCAAGCTCTGGGAGTACTGGGACAAAGTCAGCCAGGAGAAGGAACAGACCGAAAAAATCGCCGACGGCTCGGACATCAAGGAATACCAACTTCCGGGCATGTCGTACGAGTTGGACCAGCGTTACGCCGCGGCCAAGCAGAAGGGCGCCGCCGGCATCAAGGACTTTTTGGAGGCCTATCGCAAGGCGCCCAAGTTCGAGGATCCCCGCAAGGCCTGGATTGAACTGGACTACGTGCTGCGCATCAACGGATCGGACCCGTTGGAGGCCAAGCGGATTTTTCTAGATGTCAAGCAGCGCACCCCGACCAACTCGGTGATTTACCCGCGCATCCGCGCGATGTCGAAGACGTACGAGTAGGGTTTTAAGCCAAGGGCGGATCGCACTTGATGGCAGGGCACGGTTAGGGCACGGACTCACCCCTCACCCCGGCCCTCTCTCCCTCCGAGGGGGAGAGGGGGCATCACCGGCCGTCAGTCCGCGCCGTTGGCGGCGCAAGTCATCGAACGGCCAGGTGCTTGCCACTGCGGAACCAACGGCGCCACCGGACTCCCTCTCCCCCTCCGAGGGGGAGAGAGCCGGGGTGAGGGGGCTGCCGCGTGACAAGCGAACTGCCGCGACGGCCGCCGCACTCTCCCTCTTCCCCTTGAAGGGAAAGGGATGGGGTGCGGGGTTAGAGCCCACACGCCTGCGCAGATTTTCAGGGCCTGTTGCCCAAACGGTGTGGGGTCGGGAGAGGTAGGGCGCGTCGCTCCGCGCGCGCCGTGGGTACGTTGAAAGCCACGGGCTTTCGCAAGGTGTTCTCGCCTTCTCGGCGCGCGCGGAGCGACGCGCCCTACCTGCGGCGATTTGGGCAACAGGCCCTTGAGATGCGCCCTCAAGCCACGACCCCTCATTCTTCCCGGGCACCCGGGCGCATTCGTGTCTTGCGCCACTCCGTTTTCGGCGGCTCCTGCAGCCCTTGCGCCCGATAGGCCGTGCGGAAGTGGATTTTCGCCACCTTCGGGAGGTTCTCCGCCCCGTGCCTGCTCACAAACTCCTTCGCGGCGGCATCCACGGCGG
>CAZZAQ010000433.1:0-1110 GCA_964652165.1 uncultured Bifidobacterium sp. | reverse complement strand
CTACCTGCGGCGATTTGGGCAACAGGCCCTTGACATGCGCCCCGCGTCGAACTTGCACTTGGTGAAATAGGTCGCCGACCTGGGAATTTTCCTGCTGGCCGCATCGCCCAAACGGATCCGGGTCATCCGTGACCTCCAATAGCAGGCCGTTCTAATTATCGGGTCAGGTAATACTTCGTCGCGTATTCCTGCACCATGCGCCAGGTGTTGTATTGGGGGACAAGCGTCACCATCGCGCGGCGCACGCGCTGGAGCCATTTGCGCGGGATGCCGATGGCGTCGCGGTCGTAAAAGAGCGGGATGACCTGCCCGGTCAGGGTCTTGTAGAGACTTTCGCTGTCGCGCAGGTCCTGCTCTTCGACGTCGTCCGGGTGGGTGTCGTCGCTAATGGCAAAGCCGTTGGTGCCGTCGTAGCCTTCGCGCCACCAGCCGTCGAGGATGGAGAGGTTCAGGCAGCCGTGGCAGCCGGCTTTTTGGCCGCTGGTGCCGCTGGCTTCGAGCGGGCGGCGCGGGTTGTTCAGCCAAACGTCGCAGCCGCCGATCATCTGGCGAGCGACGTGGACGTCATAGTTTTCGATGAAGACGAGGTGGCCCTTCAGCTCGCTGTACCGGCTGAGGTGAATGATGTGCTGGATGAAGCGCTTGCCTTCGTCGTCGCGCGGGTGCGCCTTGCCTGCAAAGATGAATTGGATGGGGCGCTGCCGATCCTGCGCCAGTCGCACGATGTTGTCGAACTGCTGGAAGATGAGCGGCGCCCGTTTGTAGGTCGCAAACCGCCGGGCGAAGCCGATGGTCAGCGCGTCCGGATTCAGGAAGCGGTCGAACACGATGAAATCGCGCTGGCTGATGCGCTGGCCCTGGATGAGCAGGCGGCGGCGGGCAAACTCGATCATCTCGCGGCGCAGTTTGTAGCGCAGCGCCCACAGTTCCTCGTCGGACACGAACTCCGGATCGCCGATGCGCGCCCAGAAGCCGGGGTCGTTGATGGCGCTTTCCCAGCGGGTGTCGGGGTTCGTCTTCCAGAATTCCGTCTCGCGGCCCACAAGGAATTCGGGGATGCGAGTGGCGGCGGCAAGCGGCGCTCCCGCGTTGAGGTTCCCGATCTTGCGC
>CAZZAQ010000432.1:0-4757 GCA_964652165.1 uncultured Bifidobacterium sp. | reverse complement strand
ACGTTTACCATCACCACGCTGGCCGACGCGGACGCCGACGGGCTGGCGGACGCGTGGGAGACGAACAACTTCGGCTCGACCAACGTTTCGGCCGGCGCGGATGCCGACGGGGACGGCATGACCAACGGGCAGGAATTCGGCGCGAACACCGATCCGAACGATCCGGCGAGCTTCCTCAAACTCACGCTGACCACCCCGGGCCAGGTCCCGACGCTCGCCTTCGGCGCGGCTTCGAACCGGACCTACACGCTCCAATTCGCCGACCAGGCCGGCGCGGCGTGGTTGCGGCTGGCCGACGTATTCGCACGCTCGAACAACCGTGTTGAAATCATCGTCGACCCCTCCTGGACCTCGAACCGAATCTATCGCGCCGTGACACCCCGGCAGCCCTAACCTGCATTACTCACCGACGATCGTACCCGCCGACGTGAGTAGGCGGACGGACGTGCGTCCACTTTTTCCGCCTCCTCACGTCGGCGGCTACGTTCGTCGCATCCTCAATCTCATGGTCAGAAATGACGGCCAATCGGAGTTTGCAACCCATCGCTGGATGGCCTAGAGCAGTGCGTGTGAAAACCCTTCTCGCGTGCAGTGCGGCCGCCGCGCTGCTCACTGCCATCGCGGGATTCGCCGCGTCAGTCCCGGCCCCCGACTTCGACGCCGCGCGCGAGGAAGTTGTGAAGCTGCTCTCAGGTTTCATCCAGGTCGACACCACCAGCCCGCCGGGCAACGAGACGAACGGCGCCGAGTATTTGAAACGGTTCCTTGACCGCGAGGGCATCCCGTCGGAAATCCTCGCGCTCGAACCGACGCGCGGCAATCTGGTGGCCCGCCTCAAGGGCAATGGGAAAAAGAAACCTCTGTTGCTCATGGGCCATACGGACGTCGTGGGGGTCGAGCGCGACAAGTGGACGGTGGATCCGTTCGGCGGCATCGTCACCAACGGCTATGTCTGGGGCCGCGGGGCCGCCGACGACAAGGGCATGACCGCCGTCTGTCTTGAAACCCTCCTCCTTCTGCACCGCCTCAAAGTCCCCCTCGACCGCGACGTCATTTTCCTGGCCGAAGCGGGCGAGGAGAGCGGCACTTATCTCGGCATTGACTTCATGGTGAAGCGGCACTGGGACAAGATCGAGTGCGAGTTCGCGCTCAACGAAGGCGGACGCATCTACCTGAAAGGCGGGCGAGTTCACCACGTCGCCGTCTCGACGACCGAGAAGGTGCCGCGCGCGATTTTCCTCACGGCCAAGGGCACCAGCGGACACGGGTCGCGTCCTCGGCCGGACAACGCCATCGTGCACCTGGCCGCGGCGGTGGCCAAGATTGGCGCGTGGCGCCCGCCCCAGCGAATGAACGACACGACCCGCGCCTTCTTCGCGAAGCTCGCCGGCCTGGTTCCGCCCGAAGAAGCGTTTCTGTACACGCACCTCGAAGACCCGGAGCAGAGCGCGGAGGTGCAGGAGAAACTGTTCAGCAAGCATGGCGGTTATCACTCGATGCTGCGCACCTCCGTTTCGCCGAACATGATTAAAGGGGGATTCCGGCTGAACGTGATTCCCGGCGACGCGAGCGCTTCGCTCGACGTGCGCTTCCATCCGGATGAAGACCCCGAGGCGTTCGCCGAATCGCTGCGCAGGCTCATCGACGATCCGGCGGTGGAGGTCGCGCTGGCCGCTCCCGGCAGCCGCAAACCCACGCCGCCGTCGCGCCTGGACACGGAGCTGTTCCGGGCGCTGGAGCGGGCGCAGGAAAAGGTCTTTCCCGGTGCGGCGACGCTGCCGTCGATGCTGACGGGCGCGACGGATTCAGCGCAGCTCAGGGCCAAAGGAGTGCAAGCCTACGGCCTCGGGAGCCTGTCAACCGACGACGACAGCTCGCGCGTGCACGGGAATGACGAGAGGACGTCCATCGAAGGGCTTGGAAAGTTCCTGGAGTTTGTGTGGGCAGCGGTCATCGACGTCGCCGCGGCGAAGGAGTGAGTGACGAGGAGCGGTGGCAAGCGTAGCGCGACACCGCTTTGACTCATGTGGCCAATGTTTGGCCTAAAGCCAAAGCGCCGTCGCCGCTGCGCTCTGCCGGCGCAGTCCACGAAAGCCCGCCCCGAACCTGCTCGACGAATCCGCCGTCTCCGTGGAATCTTGCGCGCATGAACAAAGTCCGTCTCGGCATCCTTGGCATGGGCAACATCGGAAAGTTCCATGCGGACTACCTTCTCGCCGGCAAGATACCGCGCTGTGAATTGGCCGCCGTGTGCAGCACCAGCCCGCACAAGCTCGATGCTTTCAAAGCGAAGGGCATCGCGGTGTTCGATGATGCGGCCAAGCTCATCCAGTCCGGCGCCGTCGATGCGGTGCTCGTCGCCACGCCGCATCCGCAGCATCCCGCGCAGGGTATCGCCGCGCTCGAAGCGGGCTTGCACCTCATGGTCGAGAAGCCAATCGCATCGCACAAGGCGGACGCGGAGCGGCTCATCGCGGCGGCGGCCAAACGCCCCAAGCAGGTGTTCAGCGCGATGTTCCAACTTCGCACCGAGCCGCGTTACGCGAAAATCCGAAAGCTCATTCAGTCGGGCGAGCTGGGCGCGATCGTCCGCGTCAACTGGATCATCACCGACTGGTTCCGCACCGAGGCCTACTACGCCAGCGGCGGCTGGCGCGCGACGTGGAAGGGCGAAGGCGGCGGCGTGCTCCTCAACCAATGCCTGCACCAGCTCGACACGCTTCAATGGCTGGCCGGGATGCCTGCGCGCGTGCGCGGCTTTTGCCAGCTCGGACGTTTTCACGAGGTCGAGGTCGAGGACAACGTGACGATCTACCTCGAATGGAACGGCGGCGCGACCGGCGTGTTCGTCTCCAGCACGGGCGAAGCGCCGGGCACGAACCGCTTCGAGCTGGCCGGCACGCGCGGCCGGGTTGTGCTGGAAAACAACAAGCTCACGTTTACCCGCAATGACGCGGACACGATCGAGTTCAGCCGCTCGGCCACGACCGCCTTCGCCAGGCCCGACGTGTGGAACGCGGACATCCCCATCGACAACGCCGTCAACCCGCACGGGATCCTCCTGCAGAACTTCACCGAAGCCATCCTCGACGGAGCGCCGTTGCTCGTGCCGGGCGCCGAAGGCATCCACTCCGTCGAACTCGCCAACGCGATGCTCTACTCCTCGCTGCTCGGCCAGACCATCAGCCTCCCGATGGACAGCGCGGCTTACGAGAAGAAGCTGAACGAGTTGATCGCGGGATCGAAAGTTCAAAAGAAAGTCGTGGCCATCTCCGCTGAAGACTTCACGAAATCGTTCAACCGGTGACCGTTGACTGTAGCTGCGACCGTGAGGTCGCGGGCGGGGAAACTGGGCATCGGGCATTGGTATCGACTTCGTTGCCGATCGAGAATTCCAGCCCGCGACCTCACGGTCGCAGCTACGGTTCTCGTTAGCAGAATCGCCGTGAATGGCGGGCGCGAGCGCTGCGTCAGCCTTTCTGGCTGCCCACAACAACCGGGCGCCTGACAATGCGACATCATCCGTTCAATCCAGAACATTTGGCGCTGACGCGGCGGGAATTCCTCGGCCGTTGCGGCATGGGCATGGGCGCGCTCGGACTGGGCGCGTTGTTCGGGCAGGCCGGCTTCACGGCCCGCGCCGCGGCGAACGAGGGCGGTTATACCAGCCCGCTTCTGCCCAAGGCGCCGCATTTCCATGGCACGGCGAAGCGCGTCATCCACATCTTCGCCAATGGCGGCGCGTCGCACGTCGATACGTTCGACCCGAAACCCAGGCTCACGGAGTTCCACGGCAAAACGCTGCCGATGGAGCACCTGCGCACGGAGCGCAAGACGGGGGCGGGCTTCAAGTCGCCGTTTGCGTTCCGCAAACATGGCCGGAGCGGCATCGAGGTGAGCGAGATTTTCCAGAACGTGGCCGGGAGCGTGGACGAGATGGTGATCGTCCGCTCGATGCACGCGGACGTGCCGAACCACGAGCCGAGCCTGCTGCTGATGAATTGCGGCGAGGCGCGGCAGATTCGCCCGAGCATGGGCTCGTGGGTCACCTACGGACTGGGCAGCGAGAACCAGAATTTGCCCGGGTTCATTGCGATGTGTCCGGGCGGTTATCCGATCCAGGAATCGCAGAACTGGCAGTGCGCTTTCCTGCCCGGCGTGTATCAGGGGACTTATATCGACACGCAGCACACGAAGATCGAGAAGTTGATCGAGCACGTGAAGAACAATTACTCGTCGCTGCCCGAGCAGCGGGCGCAACTCGATTTGCTCCAGGCCCTCAATCATCGACACCAGCAGCGGCGCCGGAGCGACGCGCAACTCGAGGCGCGCATCCAGTCCTTCGAGCTGGCGTATCGGATGCAGATGGACGCGACGGACGCGTTCGACATCTCGCGCGAGCCGGAGCACGTCCGCAGGATGTACGGCGAGGGCACGCAAGCCCGGCAGATGCTCATCGCCCGCCGGCTCGTCGAGCGCGGCGTGCGCTTCGTGCAGGTGTGGCACGGGCAGGGCCAGCCGTGGGACAACCACGACGACATCGAAGTGAACCACCGCCGCCTGGCCAAGGAATGTGACCAGCCGATCGGCGCGCTGCTCAAGGACCTCAAACAACGCGGCATGTTGCAGGACACGCTGGTGATCTGGGGCGGCGAGTTCGGCCGCACGCCGACCGTCGAGCTGCCGACGCCCGGCGCCAACGCCGGCCGCATCAACGGCCGCGATCACAATCACTGGGGCTTCTCGATGTGGCTGGC
>CAZZAQ010000431.1:0-4775 GCA_964652165.1 uncultured Bifidobacterium sp. | reverse complement strand
ACTGGCTTCCGGTCGAGAAGCCCAAGCAGCCGGTTGTTGTTCTCGACGCTGTGGACCGAGTAGTCCTCCGCGAGCGTCCGATTGACCAGCAACCGGTCGAAGCGGCTTCCGCCGTGGTAATCATGGCTCAAGCGCAGTCGCGCGCCGAGGAACCGCGCCACCACGCGATAGTGAACGCGCCCGAGCGTGTGGACGTTGATCGAGACGTCGTAACGCCGCCGCCGCAGGCCAAGTAGAAAGGGCAACGAGTGGAACGCGCCTTCCTGAATCAGGTTTTTTTGGTAAACGGTGTTGAGGTGCGGGTTGCCTTCGAGCAAGTCCTTCGAGCCGGGCCAGAGCACGAAAGCGTCGAGCGTCGCGTCTGGAAAATTCGCGCGCAACTCGTGAATGAACGGCGTGGCGATGAGCGTGTCGCCGATGCCCGCCAGGGAAATGACGAGGATCTTCATCGGGCTGATGAATCATCGCCTGGGCGCGCGCTGCGAAGGGCCGCGTCGGCGGAGGGATGCCGCGGGGATTGGGCCACGGTCATCGAGGAGTTCATCGGTGGCGTGATGCAGCCGAAGGCGTTCGGCCGGCCAGCAGTTCGCCGATCGGCGCCAGCGGCGGCGTGTGGTCGCAAAGAATCTTGAACATCATCAGCAAGGGCACCGAGAGCAGAGCGCCGGCGATGCCCCAGAGCCAGGTCCAGAACATCAGCGCCAGGAAAATGATAAGCGGATTGAGGGTCAGCCGCCGCCCGAGGATGGACGGCGTGACCAGGTTGGATTCGACCGCGTGGACGCAGGCGTACACGGCCGCCGGCAGGAGCGCCTGTCCCACCGACTCGAAGAAGAGCAAACCCGCCAGCACAAGCACGCTGAAGACCGTGAGCGGCCCGAAGTACGGCATGAAGTTCAGGATCGCCGCGACGACGCCCCACAACACCGGGTTGGGCATGCCGAGCAGCAGCATTGCGGCGGCGACGAGAAGACCGACGCAGGAGTTGATGACCGCGACGGTGACGAGGTAGCGCGAGATGCTGTGCTGCACGTCGTTGACGATGGCCACGGCTTCGTCCTTGCCGCTCTGGCCGGGCAGGGCGCCGACTATCGTTTCCAGAAAGCGGTCGCCCGCGGCCAGGAGGAAGTAAAGCAGCACGATGGTTTCGAGAAAGCCGGTGAAAAAACTCGCCGTGTAGATGAGCGTCCCGTAGCTCAGGACCGTGTCGGCCAGGTCGAAGCCCTTGGCGGGAGTCGGCGCGGGCGTCTTCGTGGGACTTTCCTCCTCGTTCTCGCCGGTGCTTGAGCGGGTCAACTGCTCGACCCTCCCGAGCATCTCGCGGGCTTTGCTTTCCAGCTTGCGGACGCTTTCCGGCGCTTTGGTGAGAAACTCGCGCGCCGGATCCTGCAACGTGGAAAGCCCGGTCACGAACGCCCCGATGACGACGGCGAGAATCAGCACCGCTCCGATCGGCCGTGGAATCCGCAGCCTCTTGAGCGCCATGACTGCCGGTTTGAGCAAGAAGTAGAAGAGCACGGCCAGCACGACCGGCAAAACGATGGCCTCGGCGAAACGCAGGAAGGCGACCAGCGCCAGCAAAAAAAGCCCGGCGACCGCCAGGGATCCCATGTCCTGCGAACCGTGAAACAGCCGGGCCAGATCGCTCAGACGCGGGCGCGGCGCGCCGGGCGGCGACGGGGAAGATGGCGCTTTTGCAGCGGGGGCGCCTTGGCGATCATCGGCTGGCATCATGACGGCGGCATCCTTGAGAATCCCAGCCGGTCTGTCGAGGCTGGCGTGAGGAAGGGAGTGGCTGGCGCAGGCGTTGATTAGGCAGCCAGAATGGATCATCACTCCTACTCCTACTCCTACTCCTACTCCTACTCTTACGCTTACTCGTTCTGTCCAAACCTCTGGCGAAACCGGCATTGTGAGTAAGAGTAAGAGTAGGAGTAAGAGTAAGAAGGGACGCCGAGACGGCTGTTGGCTCCATAATCAATGCCAGTGCCAGTGGACGCCGCCTTTCCCGAACCGACTTCCACCCCCCGCCAGCCTGCGGCACAATGGCGCGGTGCAACCGACCCAATGGATGACCGCTCTGACGGCCGCTTGCGTAGCGTGGATCGCGGCGAATGCCGCGGCTTTCGAGAGCAACGCCCCGGCGCGGCGGTTCAAGATCCCGCGGGCCGAGGTCGAGGGCTTTCCTCCGCCACGCCTCGATCTGGCCAAGGTCGCCGTCGGGGAGCGGCTCTTCCTCGAAACCCGCTTTTCGCAGTTCTTCTATGCCCGCGCGCAGGGCGACGTGAACGCCACGCTCACCGAGGGCGATCCTGTCGTCGCCCAGACTCCGACCCCCGGCAGGTCGCTGCCGGGACCGTTTGCAGGCTTCGCCATCAATTGCCGCGCCTGTCATCTGGTGAACGAGCACTTCGCCCGCGGCCAGGGCAACCGCACCTACGCCGATTACGCCCGACGCCCGCCCGTACCCGCGCGCGACGATGGCCGGGCGCTTGCGCCGCGCAATTCACCGGCCCTGGTCAACTCTTCAATCCCGCGCGAGGGACAGTTCTTCCTCCACTTCGACGGCGAATTCCCCAGCGGCGCGGACCTCGTCAAAGGCACCTTCACGGGCCGCAACTTCGGCTGGCTGCCAGACGAGCGCGATGCCGCGGCGGCCCACCTCGTGCGGGTGATCCGCGAGGACGACGGACGCGGTCCGCTGGCGCGCGAGTTCGGCGGCTGGACGTATCGCGAGATGTTTCTCGGGACGAACGCCGCCCTCGGCGAGGAGACCAAACGCTTCCGGCTGCCGGAGGAGTTGCGCCTCGACCTGATGCGAGCCAACGACGCCGAGGTGTTCGACGCCGTGGCGCGGCTCGTCGCCGCTTACGTGGATTCGCTGCAATTCTCACGCGACGAAAGCTGGGAATACGACGGCTCGCCCTACGACGCCTTTCTCGAAACCAATCGGTTTCCGCGCAGGGTCGACGCGGGCGCGACCGAACGATACTACAACCGCCACCTCGCCGACCTCCTCCGGAGCGCGCCGAGGCCGGTGTTCGTCGATGGCACGAACGGCGTGGCGCCGCCGGCGCGCTTCAAGACGTTGAAGCGTGAGTTTCGATTCGGCCCGAGGGAACTGGCGGGCGCGAGGATATTCTTCGCGACGGCGGGCAATTCGGGAACGCTCCGCGCGGCGGACCGCGGCGTCGGGAATTGTGTCCTCTGCCATCCGGCGCCGAACTTCACCGACTTCAAGTTCCATAACACGGGCGTGGCGCAGGAGGAGTACGACTCGCTTCACGGCGCGGGCGCGTTTGCGAAGCTCAAGGCGCCCGGCCTGGCGAAGCGCAATGCGGAGTTTGACGCGTGGCTCGCGCCGACTCCCCGGCATCCGCGGGCGCGCGGGCCGTTCCTCGACATCCCGACAAAGGACAAGCCCGGGCGCACTGACCTCGGCCTATGGAATGTTTTCGCCAACCCGGATCTGCCCGGCCCGCAAGCAGCCCTGCGGGCGGTGTTGAACGGTGAGGAGGGCCGGGCCTCCGATGATGAGCTGCTCCCGAAGACCCTCGCGCTTTTCAAGACGCCGGGCCTCCGCGGACTCGCCTTCTCCGGTCCCTATCTGCACAACGGCAGCAAGGACACCCTGGAGGAGGTGGCGCGATTCTACATCAAGACGTCCGCGCTCGCGCGCGCCGGCAAGCTGCGCAACGCCGCGCCGGAGCTTTCGGGAATCGCGCTGCGCGAGGAGGACATTGCGCCGCTGGTAGCCTTCCTCGAATCGTTGAACGAGGACTACGAGTAACGCGCGGGTGATGTCCCGCCCGCCGCCCGGTCGAATCACCGATGACTCCCACGCTCGCCGCAGCCGACTGGCGGATGACACTGACGTTCATCCTTCTGCTCAAGCTGCTCGTCGTGTCGCTGAAGCTGGCGGGGGCGGCGCGGAAGCTGCCGCCGGCCGGGGAGCGCGGCTTCTTCTGGACCTGCCCACTGCTGGCCGCCGAGTCGATTGCCCGCGTCACGCCAGGCGGGAAAGGAGTGTTTGTTCCAACGCTGGCGCGCTTTGGGATGGCCGTCGTTGGGTTCCTGGCGGCGCACTGGCTGTTGTGGAGGGCGGGACGAAACCTCGGCTTCAGCGTCATCGGGCTCAGTTACCTGGCCGCGCTGCTCGTGTGGTTGGGCAGCGTGGGTTTCGGCGCCTTGGCGCAACTGGTTTATCTTCCGACGGGCCGCTTGTTGCCCGCCGTGCATGACAAGATTTTCGCCGCGGGCGGCGTCGCCGAGTTCTGGGGACGGCGTTGGAACGTCTGGATGAGCGACTGGTTTCGGCAAGTGCTCTTCCGCCCGATGCGGCGGCGACCGGCGCTGGCGGTGGCCGTGGTGTTCCTCGTCTCGGGGGTCATCCACGAGTACGTGATCAACCTCGGCTTGTGGCTCGTCACCGGGCGAAACCAATTCGGCTCGATGATGGCTTACTTCGGCCTTCAGGCCGTGGGGCTGTTCGCCGAGCGGGCGTGGCTGGCCGAACACCCGCGGCTCAAGCGGGCGTGGGCCTGGATCGTGATCGTCGGCCCCGTGCCCCTGGTCGTCAACGAAGGACTGCTGCGGACGCTGCACTTCTGGCCGTGAACCGCAACGTCGGGCAGGCGTCTCGCCTGCCCAGCGCCGAAGGCGCGCCTCCGATTGGCCGCTTCGCGGCCGGGGGCAGGCCAGACGCCTGCCCTACTCTGGGCGCACCTTGCCCTTTGACTTCCCGGCGGCGGCTCACTATCACGGCGCGGATGACT
>CAZZAQ010000430.1:0-4782 GCA_964652165.1 uncultured Bifidobacterium sp. | reverse complement strand
GGAACTTGCGCTCCTCGAATGGTCGGAGCAGGAACTGCGTGAACACGCGAAGGGAGACCTCGAGAAAGTCCGGATAGCGGAGCAGCTCCGACTGGAGTCAACCATGACGATAGGCTGGATCGCCGAACGATTGAGGATGGGGACCGCCGGACATCTCTCGCACTTGCTCTATTGGCGAAGGCGCGGAGTCAAACCAGGCTATCTCCGAAAAGCCGGATCGGCGCGCACATCGATTCCATCGACGCGAGCGGAATCGAGCAGTTTGCCGGCCGATTCGCCAGGGAACCCACGAATGCCGGTGGAGCCTGATGACGTAAGCATACCGTCGACTGACTCTCAACCGTTCACGTTCGACCCATCCTTCGATTGAGGTTCTCAAGCAAACCCAAGGTTGCTCATGACGCGGCTCGTCGAATGCGCTTTGTTGAGCGTGTAGAAGTGAATGCCCGGCGCTCCCTCCCGGAGCAATTCCGCGCATTGACTTGTCGCGTATTCGATGCCGAACTCGGTCGTGGTCGCGTCATTCTCGCCGAAGTTTTCGAGTTTCTCCAGCAGCGGCGCGGGCATTGCGGCGCCGCACATCGTGGTGAATTTGCGTACTTGTGACGCGCTCAGGATCGGCAGGATGCCGGGACAGATCGGAACGGTCACCCCGAGTTTCACGAGGTGGTCGCGGAACTCGAAGAAGTCCTTGTTGTCGAAAAAGAGCTGCGTCAGGACGAAATCGGCCCCGCAGTCGATCTTGGCCTTGAGCCGCTGCCAATCGACGAGCTTGCCCTCGGTGCAGGCGATGTGGCCCTCGGGAAATCCCGCCGTGCCGATGGAGAAGCCCCCCAGTTCCTTCAAGAATCGGCCGCGCAAGGCCAGGATGTTGTTGATGCCCTTGCTCCGGGCCTCCTCGACGACTTCGCGAAGCTGGTCCCGGGTCGAGTTGACGCACGTCAAGTGCATCATCGCGGTGAGTTGGTGCTTGCGCTGGATGAGGTCCACAATCCCCAGCGTCTTGTCGCGCGTGCTTCCGCCGGCGCCATAAGTTACGGAGCAATAATCCGGCGACAGTTTCATCAAGGCGGGGATCGTCTTCTCCAACAGATTGCGATCGCCCTCGACTGTCTTTGGCGGGAAAAACTCGAACGAGATCACCGGCCGCTTGCTGCCCAGGCGCGCGGAATGGATGTCGCGAATGAATTGCACACCGCCAAGGATCGGCTAATTCAAGAAATCGCCCAGGGCTTGCGGTGCGGCACGTCAAGCCAGGCGGCGTTGCCTGTGCCGTCCGCGAACTGTTCCTTGGCCGGGTCCCACTTCATTTTCTGGCCGTGGAAGTAGGCCAGGTTCACCAAATGGCAGACACTCACGGTGCGCGCGCCGACTTCCACGTCGCAGATGGGCGGCTTGCGGCTTTTCACGCTCGCAAGAAAATCCGCTTTGTGATCCTTGCTCTCATACAGGCGAATCCTGGCGTCAGCGAGAAACTCTTTGGCGATGGCGTCACATTCCTTGGCCTCCTTCGCCTTCTGCATGTCGCCGAGCCAGAGTTCGAATTTACCGCGATCCACAAACACCTTCCCCGCGCTGCCGAAGAACCAGACTCCGTTGCGATTCGTGTGCAACACCTCCACCCCGTTGGCGTACGTGAAGCGCACGCCGTGCGTCGCCTTCGGATCCTCGGCCGGAATGATCTCCGTGGGTCCGCTCTCATCCATGCCGAGGCCCCATTGCGCGATGTCGAAGTGGTGCGCGCCCCAATCCGTGACCATCCCTCCGCCATACTCGCGGTAATTGCGCCAATTGGGGAAATGTTTGTGCACACCGCGGGGACTCAGCTCGCTGTGGTAGCCGCGCGCCGGCGCGGGGCCGAGCCACATATCCCAGTCCAGCCCCGGCTCGTCCGCTTCCGTGGGCAGATCACACAGCTTGCCGGGACCGCCGATGCCGACTTCGACGCGCGTCACCTTGCCGATGAGGCCATTGCGGACCAGCTCGCAGCCGACCCGAAATTCCTTGGAACTGCGCTGCATGGAGCCGGTCTGGAAGACGCGCTTGTTTTTCCGCACCGCGTTTACCATCGCGCGCGCGTCGTGGATGGACTGGCAGAGCGGCTTCTCGCAATAAATGTCCTTCCCCGCTTTGGCCGCGGCAATGGCGATCAGCGCATGCCAGTGGTCGGGCGTGGCGATGATGACCGCGTCGATGTCCTCTCGCTTGAGCAGATCGCGGAAATCATTGTACGCCGCGCAGCCCTTGAAGCTGGCGTCGGTCTTTTTTGCGTAATGATCCTCGACCTGCTTTTTCGCGTGCTCGCGGCGGTGGGTGTCCACGTCGCACACGGCGACGGTTTGCGTATCCGGCCTGCCGAGAAACCCGCCCATCAGGCCCCGGCCCTGAGTGCCGGCGCCAATGAGCCCTAATGTGATCCGGCCGTTCGGTTTGGTTTCGGCCGACCAGGCGTGTGACGGCAAAATGAAAGGCGCGGCAGTGGCAACGGCAGTGGTCTTGAGAAAAGTCCGGCGAGTCGAGCGATGCGAGGTGGTCATGGGCGAGTTTTGTCCTGCCCGTCGGAAACCGGCAAGGACCAATTTGGACTTTGCGACCGCGCGCAGGGAAGAATCCTCCCAGCACCGGGCAAACTCTTCCCCGTGGAGCCACCAGGCGGGCATTCCTGGAAGCGATGGTCTCGGCAGTGTTTTCAACTGCTTTCACGGATCGATGCCACTTCGGATCCTTTCCACAAACAACTTGTTTGAAGTGGTTTAGCCTCGACTGGTCTGTCGCCAGGGATTTCGTGGATCTCCATTTGGGGCTCTAGAGTGGCGACTCCGCCGTCCGCCTCGGTATGTCCTCTGCTAACCCAACGCTGGGCAGCAATGGACTGAGGCCCTTCCGGATCGTTCTTAAATGGCACGGATGCCTCCGGGAATGACGTTTTCAACACGGTCCACTTGCGCACATCGGTGCAAGGCACCGGGCTGAACAGCCGAGTATCGGCCGCCGTCACGAACGAAACAAAGCCAGCAGCGAATCCAAGAGCCGCATGACTCACAAGCTTGCCAGCGCGATTGTCTGCATCGGCATCGCCGTCGGCAGTCTCAGCGCCCCGAAATCTTCAAAATCCGGCCCCCAACCCGGCCACGCTGTCTCACCGACGCCACAGCAGTCGGTCGCTCAATCCGACGGCAGGGTGAATTCACTCAGCAGTGTCAACGCGCCGCTCGGGGCCGTGGCCAGCTCGCTAGCCTTCGACGCTGGTGCCCTCCAAACTGGCCGTCCGGGCACAAATTCGTTCGGGATCACTCTTCAGCAATGACCCGCTGCCAACCCATGCGTCGCGGAGTCCGCAAGGACTCCGCGGCGCAGGCGGGCGGCAGGATGACTTGAGTTGAACGCTGGATGACGGGACGGCGGTCAATCGGGAGCCACCCCGCCGGACGCGTCGAGGATTGTAGCCGCCGACGTGAGGAGGCGGATGGGATGCGGCTCTGAATCGTCCGCCTCCTCACGTCGGCGGCTACACCACGAATACGGCCTGTGTGATCTCTTCAGCCAGGCCGGCATCGCCCGTCTGCCGCAACGCCGAGGCGTACACCAGGCCCTTGTGCCGCTCGACGATTGCGGCGAAGGCCGCTTCCGATCCGTTCTCGACATACGCGCGCAACAACTCTGCGTCACTATTCATCGCCGCTTCGTATTCTATACACAGCGTCAGAAGTTGTGCCGCGTGAGGGCACGCGGCCTACAACATCCTGTAGGCCGGGTCCCCTGACCCGGCGCGATTTAGTTTTGTCGCCATGTATATAACGGATGCGGAACACAAAACCGGCCAAAAAATTGTGGGTTCTTCGATAATTTCAAGCGACTCGGGGCTGCACCGGTCACAGACGACGTGGGGCGCGTCTCGCTCTCCCCTCAAGTGGCGGTGGGCCGCCGTGCACACCAGCAGGCAGGGGTGAGGGACGCCGATGAAACGCCAGGAAGCGCAGTTTCGGAACCAACCGCTCCGGCGCACGGTGAAGCCTTTGGCGCTTTGAATTCCGGCGAAACACCCCGCGCCTAATCCTTCTCGACAAGACTCTTTGGCAATCTCAAACTGCCTGCCATGATTACAGTTAGGCTTCAAAACTGGAGCCGACTATCTGTTAGGCGGCAATCCGCAGTTGGAGGGTACGTATGGGAAAATGCACGAGATGTGGCGAAAAAGCGGGGTTCATGATGTCGCTCTGTGGTCCTTGTATTGAGGCCATCAACACTGAGACACTTGAACGTGCTCAGAAGGCGGCGGCGCTTTCTCCACCCCCAGCTCCTCCTGGTAAGCGACCAATGGTCAGCGGGGCAAAGTTTGGATTAGTCGCACTTTGCCTGTATTTCGTTTGCTTCGGTTTCGGGATCTATTGTGGTGAAAGCGGGCATGACGACGTATCAGAATTTCTTGGGTTCATGGTGATGTACCCGCTGCCGATCCTTATTGCAGCCGCAGGCTTTATCACTGGCACGCAAAAGCGCCGTCCTGTGATCGCACTTCTCGCGCTGTTCACCTCGTCCGCCTTGACCGTCCTGCGACTGATTGCTGGGTCTGACCATCCCCACGTAGGTCTTCTTGAGCCAATCCTAATCCCTATAGGCCTTTTCTTCGCGCTTGGGGCTGAGAACAAAGCTGCTCAGGACTCTTAGATGCACACAAGGCCGTCTAACCCAGGCGCTGCATCTCCTATGAGGGTCGTCAAGAACGGGTGTGATGTTCGGCCGGTTTTCGTTTGGAGGCTTTAGGCGTAGGTCCGGCATAGT
>CAZZAQ010000429.1:0-4812 GCA_964652165.1 uncultured Bifidobacterium sp. | reverse complement strand
CGCATCGGTTAGCAAGACGGGAGTCGGTCGAACCGCGCAAACTGGTTCTCCCACTCCGCCGCCGGCTCCGGCTGATACGTGGCCGGCTTGAAACTCGCGCTAATCACATCCCGCACCGCCGCGAGGGACGGCAGATGGCCAAGGGCCAGCGCCTGCACGGCCACGTTGCCAAGCGCCGTCGCTTCGGCCGGGCCGGCCACGACGGGGATTTGAAGCGCGTTGGCCGTCAATTGATTCAACAGCGCGTTGCGGCTGCCGCCGCCGACAATGTGCAACCGCTCGAAGTTCCTCCCCAGGAGTTGCTCGAGCTGCCGCAAAGTCCGCCGGTAGAGCAGCGCGAGGCTTTCGAGCGCGCAGCGAATGGTCGCTCCGGGAGTCGTCGGCTCGGGCTGGCCGGTCTCGCGGCAGAACGCGGCGATTTTGCGCGGCATCTGCCCCGGCGCGATGAATCGGGCGTCGGCTGGGTTGATCAGCGAAACGAAAGGGGCCGCCTCCGCCGCCCGCTTCGTGAGCGTGCCGTAGTCGAAGTCCTCTCCCGCCGCGGCCCACTCGCGGCGACACTCCTGAACCAGCCAGAGGCCGACGATGTTTTTCAACAGCCGCACCGTGCTGCCGTAACCGATCTCGTTCGTGAAGTTGAGTTCGCGACATGCCTCGGTGATCACCGGCGACGATAGTTCCACGCCCATCAGCGACCACGTCCCGCTGCTCAGATAAGCCCATCCGCCGCCTGTCGTTGGAGTCGCCGCCAAACTGCCGGGCGAACTCCCACTCCCCATCCGATGGGGAGAGGGCGGAGGTGAGGGGTTGGTGCCCGAGGAATCTAACGAAGGAAAAGCTGCGCCGACTTGCCCACCCTGGCCCTCTCCCCGTCCGACGGGGAGAGGGAACTCTTCAATCGCTGGGACCGCAGCGACCGCCGCGCCCGTGTCGTGCGAGCAGGAGGCGATGACTTCGACTGGCTGCAAACCCGTCTCGCGCGAAACTTCCGGTGAGAGCGGACCGAGCCGCGAACCGCACGGGACAATCCGCGGGAACATCCGCTCCGGCAGTCCCAGCGCGCCGATGAGTTTCTTCGACCACTGCCTGGCGCGCGGATTGTAGAGCTGCGTCGTGCTGGCGTTCGACTCGTCAATGCACCCCACCCCGCAAAGCATGCGGTGAAACCCATCCGCAATCGTGAGCATCTGCGCGGCCCGCCCCAGCCGCTCCGGCGATTCCGCGGCGAGCTGGAAGATCGTATTCAACGCCATGAACTGAATTCCGGTCTCCTCGAAGATTGATATCCACTCCACCCGGGCCTGGACGTTCTCCACTCCACGGGCCGCGCGCCCGTCGCGGTAATGGAAGGTCGGCGGAATGAGCCTGCCCGCTTCATCGAACAACATGTAATCCACGCCCCAGGAATCGACGCTGAGGCCCGCGAGGGCCACGCCGCGCGTCGCCGCCTTGCGCAAGCCCGTCTGGATTTCCTGGAACAGCTTCGGGATGTTCCAGGTCAGCGTGCCGTTCGCGTCGACTGGTGTATTAGCAAACCGGTGCAACTCCTCCAGCGCGATCCTTCCGTCGGTCAGCGTTCCGAGCATCACGCGACCGCTCTCGGCGCCAAGGTCGATGGCGAGATAATGGGTGGACATGGCAGCGGCCAGCTTGCGTGAATCGTTGGGCGGACTCTCGGGCAATCCACTGCTCGCGCCAAGCCGCAAGTGCCGGCTCTCTGGCGAATAGGGCGCATCCCAGTACTGTCAAGGCGGACCGCGGACGCTCCGCGTCCGCAGCGCGTGCCCCGGACTCCGGTTCATTGGCATTTCGAGTGATTCGCTCCCGGCCGACGCGCTGCGAACGGGACGGTTCGCGCTCGGCCCCAACGATTGCCGAATGCGCCCGGCGAACAAACCGGGCAAGCTAAAGCTTGAACTCCGGCGACGACCGCCGCTTAAATCGACCCGTGGCTCAACAGCAAACATTCCGGCAGAGCGTCAGCTATTCGGGGGTCGGATTGCACAGCGGCAACCGGGTCGAGATGGCGTTCCTGCCGGCGCCGCCCAACTCGGGGGTCCGCTTCCGCCGCGTTGACCTCGACGGCAGGCCCGAAATCGAAGCGCGAATCGAGAACGTGGTCCAAACCAACCGCTCCACCACACTCGGCAAGGGGAACGTCAAGGTCACCACCGTCGAGCACGTCCTGGCGACGCTGGCCGGTTACAGCATCGACAACGCCATCATCGAGCTCGACGCCAACGAGCCGCCCATCGGCGACGGCAGCGCGCGCGAGTATTGCAAGATGGTGGACGAAGCCGGCATCACTCCGCAGGCCGAATCGCGCACACCCTACGAAATCTCCGAGCCGCTGGAGTTGCAGACCGAGGATTCGCTCATCAGCATTTTTCCGCATGATCGACTGAAAGTCTCCTGCACCAGCGCGGACAAGGCGGGCCGCTTCTCCCAATATTTCTCGCTTGAGGTCACGCCTGAAACGTGGAAGCGCGATCTCGCGCACGCCCGCACATTCTGTTTTTTCGAAGAGATCGAGTACCTCATCAAGAACGGCCTCATCAAGGGCGGCTCGCTCGAGAACGCCGTCGTCATCCGCGACGACGCGGTGCTCACGACCGAGCCGTTGCGCTACCCTGAGGAGTTCGTCCGGCACAAGATCCTCGACATCCTCGGCGACCTGGCGCTGCTCGGCCGCCCGTTGCGCGGGCACATCGTCGCCGTGCGCCCCAGCCACACGGTGAATTGCGAGCTGGGCCGGATGATCCAGGCGCGCATCCGCAAACCGCTCGAAACCATCCAAACCTTTGCGCCGCCACCGGCGTTGGAAGCGAAGCCCTCCGCCCGGCCCACGGCCGCCGACATCGAGAAGCTGATGGCCGACGGCTCGTCGCTCGACATCATGTCGGTGATGAAGATTCTGCCGCACCGTTTCCCGTTCCTGATGGTCGACAAGGTGGTGAAGATTGACGGCAACCAAATCACGGCGATCAAGAACGTTTCGATCAACGAGCCGTATTTCCAGGGGCACTTTGGCGATCACCCCATCATGCCGGGCGTGCTCCAGCTCGAGGCCATCGCGCAGGTCGCGGGCATCCTGATGCTCAAACAGGCGGAGAATTTCGGCAAGCTCGCCTATTTCATGAGCGCCGAGAGCGTGAAGTGGCGCAAGCCGGTCCGCCCCGGGGACAGCATGGTCATCAACGTCGATCTCATCAAGTCGCGCGGCAAAATCGGCAAGGCCAGGGGCGTCTGCCTGGTGGACAACGAGCCGGTGAGCGAAGCGGAAGTGACATTCGTTTTGATGGATCGGGAAGGAGAATGATCCACGCGACCGCCGTCATTCATCCCAAGGCCCGCATCGGCGCGGACTGCGAGATCGGTCCGTATTGCGTCATCGGCCAGCACGTCGAACTGGGCGAGCGCTGCAAGCTTCACTCGCACGTCGTCATCGAGGGACACACGACGCTTGGGAAGGAGAACGAGGCCTTCCCTTTCGCATGTCTCGGGTTGAAAACTCAGGACTTGAAGTGGAAGGGCGGCATCACGCGCACGGAGATTGGCGACGGCAACACCTTCCGCGAACACGTCACTGTTCACAGTGCCACGAGCGACGGCGGCGTCACGCGAGTCGGCTCGAACAATCACATCCTGGCTTATTCCCACATCGCGCACGACGTTCAGCTCGGCAACCACATCATCATGTCCAACGTCGCCACTCTGGCGGGCCACGTTGTCATCGGCGACCACGCGGTCATTGGCGGGCTGGCCGCGATTCACCAATTCTGCCGCATCGGCACGCTGTCCATGGTCGGCGGCTGCTCGAAAGTGGTGCAGGACGTGCCGCCGTTCATGATCGCCGACGGCAATCCGGCGCAGACCCGCACCGTCAACAAGGTGGGCCTGGAGCGCAACGGCGTCGGCGAAGCCGCCCAGGCCGCGCTCAAGCAAGCCTACAAGCTGCTCTTCCGCGAAGGACTGACGATCTCTAATGCCGTCGCGAAGATCGAAGCCGAATTGCCGCCGCTGCCCGAGATTCAGCACCTGGTCGAGTTCGTTCGGGCGAGTGAGCGGGGTTTGAGCAAGTGAAATGGACTTCCTACGGCCCTGATTCATGGCTGCTCCAGTTCGCCGGGCGCGTCGGCGATGAAGCCTTTGCCCGCGGCCGGGCGATCGCCACCGAACTGGAGCGGCATCCGCCGCCGGGACTGGTCGAGTTCGTGCCGTCCTTCACCACCGTCTTGCTGGAGTTCAGCCCCGGGACAATCGACGCGGCGGGTCTTTCGAGCCTGGCGACCCGCTTGCGCACAGTCGCCGCGCGCGCCCTGCCGCCCGTGCCGATCAGAGAACTCCCGGTCGTCTATGACGGTCCGGACCTCGGGCGCGTCGCCGAGGCGCATGGATTGTCGACCCGCGAGGTTGGCGAACTGCACAGCGCGACTTTCTATAAGGTTTACCTGCTTGGCTTCGCGCCGGGATTTCCTTATTTGGGGGACCTGGACCCGCGGCTGCACACGCCGCGGCTCGCCGCGCCGCGTCCGCGCGTCGCCGCCGGCTCGGTCGCCATCGGCGGCGAACACACCGGCATCTACTCGATCGACAGTCCCGGCGGCTGGAACATTATCGGCCGCACGACTGCGCGACTTTTCGATCCGGCCGTGGCCGGGGAGGACGAGCGCGCAATGTTCCTGCTCAAGCCCGGCGACCGCGTGAAGTTCGTCCCGGCCCGCGAACGCTGCCGCTGCCGAATGGTATCCGTTTAGCGTAGCTGCGACCGTGAGGTCGCAGGCTGAATTCTCAAGCGGGAACGAAAACGAT
>CAZZAQ010000428.1:0-4815 GCA_964652165.1 uncultured Bifidobacterium sp. | reverse complement strand
GCGTCAATGTGCATGCGTTGGCGGTGTCGGACATCGACCTGTGCGCAGCGGGGGAATTCACGACGGCCGGCGGCAGTCCGGCCAATAACATCGCCAAATGGAACGGGAGCAGTTGGACGGCGCTGGGTTCGGGGATGAACTACCGGGTGAATGCGCTGGTGGTGTCGGGCAGCGAACTATTTGCCGGGGGCTATTTTGCGACAGCCGGCGGGAAGGTTTCAGCCTACATGGCGCGCGCCTACTTGCTGCCGCTTCCGTCGCTTTCGGTGCATCGCTCCGGCTCGAATGTCAAGGTTTCATGGCCATCGGCTGACACGGCCGCTTTCACCTTGGAACTCACGGATACGCTGGCCGCCCCAACAACGTGGGTCACCAATCCCGCCAGCCTCTCCGATGACGGAACAAACAAATCCGTGACACTACCGCCCACGAACAGCCCGCATTTCTTCCGACTGCGCCGTCCATGATATCGTTTCCTCACTTCGCCAGGTGGCACGCCGCGCGGTGGTCCGGGGTGATTTCGCGCAAGGCCGGCACTTCGGTCTTGCAGCGCGCTTCCGCCACGGGACAGCGCGGGTGGAAATCACATCTGCCTGGCGGATGAATGGCTAGGGCACGTCGCCACTCGGGATGATGCGCTGGCGTTTCGATTCGGGATCGACCTGCGGCACGGCGGAGATGAGCGCCTGCGTGTAGCGATGCTTCGGCGTGGCAGAGCGCCTTCACTCGCCCGACTCGACGATGCGGCCCAAATACCTGTTTCATCGTTGTTCTCCCCGCAAGGCTTGATTAGCCTTCGTTCATCACATGACGCAGTTTACTCCGCTCACGCTGGCGGCGCTTGCTGTGGCGTTCACCCGCGCCAGTGCCGCCGAACCCGCCAACTCACGCGCTGACAAAAAAATCGCCGCCATCGTCACCATCTACACCCACAATTCGCACGCCGACCTGATCGTCAGCCGGCTGCTGCAGACCGACACATTGGACGGCAAAGGCAAGGAATCCGCACTCAAACTGGCGTCCCTCTATACGGATCAAAAGCCGGAGAAGGACATCAGCCGGTTGCTCGCCGCGTCGCATCGCTTTCGAGTGAGCGGCTCGATTGAGGATGCGTTGACGCTGGGCACCGGCCGGCTGGCGGTGGATGGGGTGCTGCTGATTGCTGAGCATGGCGAGTATCCGAAGTCCGCTGTCGGCAACACCCAATACCCGAAACGCCGGTTTTGGGAAGAGACGCTCAAAGTTTTTCGCGCCAGCGGCCGAGTGGCGCCGGTGTTCATCGACAAGCATCTCTCCGACAACTGGACGGATGCCAAATTCATCTACGACAGCGCGCAGGAGCTGAAGATTCCTCTCATGGCAGGATCGTCCGTGCCGGGCACGTGGCGTCGTCCGCCCGCGGACGTCAATCGCGGCGCGCGCCTGCGCGAGATCGTGGGAATCACTTATCACATCACCGAGCACTACGGGTTCCACGCTCTGGAAATGGTTCAAGCCCTGGCCGAACAACGCCAGCGCGGCGAGACGGGCATCAAGGCGGTGCAAGCCTTTTCCGGTGATGCGGTGTGGCGGGCGTTCGATGAAAAGCAGTTCGACGTCGAATTGTTTGACGCGGCCTGGCAGCGCCTGTCGGAGCCGCGAGGGGGTGGGCGGCCGCTGCGTCAGCTCGTGCGGGATCCAAAGCTGCTTCGGATCGAATACGCCGATGGATTGCGCGCGCACGTGCTGGAGTTGAACGGCGCTGCTGGCGAATGGTCCGCGGCCTGGCGCTATGCCGACGATGGCCGCGCCGAGTCGTCGCTGTTTTGGGTCCAGGAGGGTCGGCCCGCGATGCACTTTACGTGGCTGCAGCAAGGCATCGAAGCGATGATCCTCACCGGCAAGCCGTCCTGGAACGTCGAGCGAACCCTTCTGACCTCCGGCGCGCTGCACGCGCTGCTGGTGTCGGAGAAGGAGGACCAGCGCCGCGTTGAGACGCCCTACCTCATGCTGAATTACAAGCCGATTTGGCGATGGACCGAACCGCCACCGCCGCCGCCAATGCGGGATTGGCGTGAACAATGATTCCGAAGCTCGCGGCTTTCGTCCTGATTTGCAGCCTGCCTCCTCTTCAGGGCGCGGAGGAACAAGCGTTCGGCCTCGACCACCGAATCCCGTGGACTACTTCCCGCGTGATGGGCTCACCCGAGCCACCGTTGCCTTTCACCGTGGAAAAGACCTTCACGAACATCCAATGGCGCGCGCCGATCTTTGTCACGCCCGAGCCGGATAGCGACCACTTGTTGATCGTTCTGGCCGGAGGGGAGAAGGAACGGCCCTCGAAAATCCTCCGCGTGCCAGACGACGCAGGCACCGCCCAGACCGAGACATTCCTGACCGTGAGCAACCGGCTCATCTACAGCGTCGCGTTCCATCCCGGCTATCGAACCAATGGCCAGCTTTTTGTCTTCACCCACTGTTCGACGGGCGAATACGCGCGCACGAATCGGATCTCGCGATTCAGCGTGGGGCGCGAGGCCTCGCGTCACTGCGACCCGCTTTCGGAGCACATCATCATCGAATGGCGCTCGGAAGGCCACGACGGTGGCGGCATCGTGTTCGGCCACGATGGGATGCTCTACATCTCCACCGGCGACGGCACGAGCGACTCGGACGGGTGGGTAACGGGCCAGGACTTGAGCGAACTTCTCGGCGGCGTGTTGCGCATCGACGTCGATCGCACGGATGGCACGAAGGCTTACTCGATACCCAAGGACAACCCGTTTGTGGGATGGACCAATGCGCGGCCAGAGAACTGGGCCTACGGCCTGCGCAACCCGTGGCGCATGTCAATTGACCAGAAAACCGGAGCGATCTGGGTGGGAAACAACGGCCAGGATCTCTGGGAAACGGCTCATCTGATTCGGCGCGGTGAAAACTACGGGTGGAGCGTGTATGAGGGCAGTCATCCGTTTTACCTCAATCGCAAGCAGGGTCCCACCTCGCCCGTCCGGCCCACCATCGAACATTCCCATGCCGACTTTCGCTCGCTGACAGGCGGCGTCGTTTACTACGGAGATCGATTCCCGGAACTCAACGGCTTCTATGTTTACGGCGACTATTCGAGCGGAGAGATCTGGGGTGCGCGTCACGACGGCTCGCGCGTGAAGGGGCTGCGGCAATTGGCCCAGACGGACCTGCAGATCACTGCGTTTGCCGTCAATCATGACGGAGAACTGTTGATCGCCGATCATGCAGGCGCCCTTTACCGGTTGGTCCGATCGCCCAAACAGCGCCTAACTCACAAATTCCCGACCCGCCTGAGTGAGACAGGGCTGTTCGTCTCCACGAAAGACCATCGGGTTGAGCCGGCGCTGATTCCGTACTCGGTGAACGCACCGGGCTGGGCGGACGGCGCATCCGTTGAGCGATTCATGGCGCTGCCGGACGACTGCCGCATCGGACATTTCACGAATGGCGCCGTGTTGGTTCAGACGCTCTCGCTCGAACGCGAGGTTGGCAAAGCCGCTTCGCGTCAGCGCGTCGAAACCCGGCTCCTCACCCGGCAGAGCGGGCAATGGGTGGGTTACTCCTACCGGTGGGACGATCACCAATCCGACGCGACCCTGGTCGGAGCGAAGGGCGACGAGAAAGTATTTGTCATCAAGGATCCACACTCTCCGGGCGGCAACCGGCGACAGGCCTGGCGTTATCCAAGCCGCGCCGAATGCATGACTTGCCACAGTCGCGCCGCGAACTTCGTGTTGGGTCTTACAGAACTGCAGTTGGACAAGGTGCACGACTATGGCGGCGTGCGTAACGAGCAGTTGCGCACCTTGAAGCACATTGGCGTGTTCACTGGGACGCTTCCAAAGTCTTCGACCAACGCGCTTGTCAATCCTTACGACAGCAGCCAAAACCTCGACCGGCGCGCCCGCTCGTATCTCCACGCCAATTGCTCCGTCTGCCACGTCGAAGCCGGAGGCGGCAACTCGAAGCTGGAACTGGGCTTCACGGCCGCCCGTGAGCGGCTCAATCTGTTCGGCGCCCGGCCGCAGCACGACACGTTCGGCATCGACAACGCCATGCTGGTCTTTCCAGGGGATCCCGACCGATCCATTCTGTTCCAGCGCCTGTCGCGCCGGGGTCGCGGCCAGATGCCGCCCTTGGTCACGACGGTGGTGGATGAGCGGGCCGTCGCCCTCTTCCGCGACTGGATCGGCGGAACGAAGCCGTCACAGCAGTTCGTTCGAGAATGGAACATGGAAGACCTGCTGCCTGCGTTGGAACAAATCAAAAGCGGACGTTCGTTCGAGTCTGGCCGGACCGCATTCCGCCAAACCGGCTGCAGCCAGTGCCACCGCTTTGCCGGCGAAGGCGGCAGCGTGGGGCCTGATCTGACTGCTGTTGGGCGCCGGCTTTCTCCGCACGACTTGCTGGAATCGATCCTTCTGCCTTCGAAAGTCATCGCGGAGGGTTATGCGACGACCGAGATTGAAACGAAATCCGGCGGTGTCATCAACGGCCGCGTCGAGCGCGAAGACGACCGCGCCGTTCTGATTCGACCGCTCGCCGCGACCGAAGAAGTGGCAACCATTCGCAAAGCGGACATCCGCCACCGCGCTTTGTCCACGATCTCGAACATGCCCACAGGCATCGTCAATACGTTGAGCGAGACCCAGGTCCTCGATCTGCTGGCGTTTCTCCTGTCCGACGGCGACTCGGAGCATGCCTCTTTCCGATCCGCCTCCAAGTAGCCGCGCGGGCGCATCCCACGATACTGCAACTGGCAGGCGCCTCTCATTAGCACCCGGCTTCAGCCGGGTGGGAGAGTTG
>CAZZAQ010000427.1:1410-4818 GCA_964652165.1 uncultured Bifidobacterium sp. | reverse complement strand
CCGCCCGAACACCCCGCTGAAGCGGGGTGCTAATGAGAGGGGACGATCCGAGAAGCGAAACGTGTGAAATATCCGGGCTACGGCTGGCGCCGACGCCTGGCTGGTTCGCGCGGTTCGCGTGTTTTGCGGACAGGCTGGCTCTTCGCAAAATCAAATTCGTAATGCTGAATTTGCGCGGGATACTGCCAGGCATCGTTCCGAGGCTCCGGCTGAACGCGTTCCACATCGGCCGGGCGCTGGGCCGCGCGGCTCTCCATCGGGGTGGCGCGCTGGACGGGCTTCGCCGCTGGCGGTGCATCGGGCTTTGACTTGCCGGCGGGTTTATCGAGCTTGAGCCGGAGTTCGGCCAGTTCCTTTTCCAGGCGCCTGTTGCAATCGTCCGCGGCCGCCAGGATTTTTTGGGACTCGATTCTCTGCGCCTGCGCGGCCTCCGATTGCTTGCGCCACCTGGACTCCAGGAGTTGAACGCTCGTGGACTGCTTCTTCAATTCCGCATTGACGCGCTCCAATTCCGATGCGCTTAGGCTGAGCCGTCCTTCCGCTTCGTCGGCGGAGCGCCTGGAATCCGCGGCGGCCTGAAGTTCCGCCGTGAGCTGGCCTTGCAGGCCTTCGCGTTCTTGCCGAAGCGCCGCCACTTCGGCCTCGAAGCATTTGTTTCGATCGCGGGCTTCTTCGAGGGACGCTTCGAGGCCGGCCTTGACAGCTTCCACCGATTCCAATTGTTCGTGCCATTCCGACTGCTTACGCTCCATTTCCGCGTTTTGCTTTTCTAACTCGGCGCGGATGCGTTCCGATTCGGCAGCGTTGCGGTTCAGGAGACCCTCCACGTCGCCGGCGCGGTTTTTGGATTGGGCGGCGGCCTGCTGCTCGGCGGTCAGATTGCTGTTCAATTCGTCCTGTTCCCGCCGAAGCTTCGCCAGTTCCTCTTCGAGTCGCTTGTTCTGCTCCACGGCGCCGGCCCAGGCCCCTGCCAGCTCCTTCTTGGCGATGAACGCCGTGTCCAGTTGCTCGCGCCAGGCAGAGTCGGAGCGCTCGCGTTCGGTGGCCAGCCGCTCGAGTTCGGTTTTGGCCCGTTCGAACTCGGCCGCGTTCTGGCTCAAGCGGCGCTCCAGTTCCTCGGCCCGGCGTGCCGCTTCGGTTGCCTCTTTCTGTTCCGAGGCCAATTTGGCATCGAGGGCGTCTCGCTCGGTGCGGAGGCTGCTCAGTTCCTTATCGAAGCGCTTTTTCCGTTCGGCCTGCTCCTCCTTGAGGCCGCTGCTGAGAGTCTTCAGCCGCTCTTCCAGTTGTTCTCTGCGGGCGACCTCTTTCTTGAGGACGGCTTCGCTCGCGCCGGCGGCTTCCTTCTCCACATGCTCGGCGCGGCGTCTGAGCTCCGCGGAGGTTCGTTGTTCGGCGGCCAGTTTGCTGTTCAAATCATCGAGATCCCGACGGAGTTGGGCCACTTCCGCCTCGAAGCGATTACCGCGCTCCAGCGCTTCCCCGAGAGAGGATTCGAGCCTCGTTCGGGCGGCATGCGCGCCCGCCAGTTCTATGCGCATGTCTTCCTTCATCCGGTCTCGCTCCGTGTTTTGCACCTCCAGCTCGGTTTTGGCGCGTGCCGATTCTTCGGCATCCCGGCTGATGCGGCCGGCCAGTTCTTCTGCGCGTTGGGACGCTTCGGTTGCTGCCTTTTGTTGGGCCTCCAGCTTTCTTTTCAGTTCCTCTCGCTCCTGCCGCAGGCTGCTCAATTCCGCATCGAGGCGCTCATTTCGTTCCGCCTGCCGCTGTTTCAGGCGGTTGTCAAGAGTTTGCAACTGACCTTCCATCTGCTGCCGGCGCGCAACCTCTTCCTTAAGCGCGGTGTTCGCGAAGTCGGCGGCTTCCTTGGCGGCGTCGAGTTGGGCGCGAAGTTCAAGGTGCGTGCGTTCTCGTCTTTCGGCCTCCGCTTTGGCGTGGTCCAGGTCGCCCGTGATTTGGCGCGATTGGGCCTCGAATTCCTCCACCCGCCGCTTGAACTGCGCCGCGGCCTGTTGTTCGGCCGTCAGCCTGGTTTGAAAGTCATCCCGCTCCTGCCGCAGCTTCGCCACTTCTTGTTCGCGGCCCTTAAGGCGTTCGAGCGCCTCGAAGAGGGATGCTTCGAGCCGCGCTTTGAGCGCATTCGCCGCGTCCAACTGTTCGCGCCATTGCGATTCCACGCGCTTCCGTTCCACGTTGAGCTTTTCCAATTCCGCGTTGGCGCGTTTGGAATCGGTGACGTTGCGGTTCGGGCGCCCCTTTGCCTCTCCGGTCTGGTGTTGGGACTGCGCGGCCGCCAGTTGTTCGGCTGCCAGCTTGCTGGTGAGTTCGTGTTGTTCCCGCCGGAGTTTTGCCAACTCAGCCTCATGGTTGCTGTGGCGCGCCAACGCTTCGCCGAGGGACATTTCGAGGCTGGTCTTGACGGCCTGCGCGTCCGCCAGTTGTTGGCGCCATTCCGATTGCGCGCGGTCTCGCGCCACGGTCAATCCGGCCAGCTCGGATTTGACACGTTCAAACTCTGTCGTGGCCGCGCCGAAGTGGCCTTCCAGTTCCTCGGCCCGGCGGGTCGCTGCTGCCACCGCCTGCTGCTCCGCCTTCAGATTGCGTTTGAGCTCATCCCGTTCCCGCCGGAGGCTGCTGAGTTCGGGATCGGGACGCTGGCTGGGTGCGGCCCGTTCCTGGTTCAGGCTGCTGCCGAGTTTTGTCAGTTGCTCCTCGAGCTTTTCCCGGCGCGCGACCTCTTCCTTCAGTGCAGCTTCGGCGAAGCCGGCCGCTTCCCTGGCCGCGTCGAGTTGGGCGCGCAACTCGAACTGGGAACGCCCCAGCCTTTCGACCTCCGCTTTCGCCAGGTCCGGGTCGCCAGAAATCGTGGGCGCCTGGTTTTCAAGCGCCTGGACCCGCTGCTTGAACTGGGCCGCCGCGGACTGCTCGGCCGCCAGCTTGCTTTTTAGTTCCTCCCGTTCCTGCCGGAGGGCTGCCAATTGTTCCTCAAAGCGTCGGCTCAGTTCCACCGCCACGCTTTCCAGGTCCTTGGCCAGGGCAGGAGCCGGCGCTGGCGCGGCAGATTCAAGCCGCTCGGACATTAAGGGCTCTCGTTTCGCGACGACCTTCTCGGGCTCCGGAGCGCCGCGCGGAACGTCCAGGGTGCCTGGGCCCGCCGACGAATCAGGAGGCCTCTCGGCTGACTGCCTGGGCTGCGCCGCGGGCTTTTCCCCAGGCACTCCGGCGCCCTGAGCGTCTTGCGCCGTTATTGCCGCCGGTGGACTTGAGGAGTCCGGATTCCCCGAGAGATCTCGAAAAATGGCCGTCCAATTCCGCGAGGAGGTATCTCCTTTCTTGGCCACGGTTTTGTCCCAACTCCACGTCTGCGTGGTGACGCGTGCGGGAAACTCCGTGCCGTCTTTCCTCAGGGCG
>CAZZAQ010000427.1:0-1400 GCA_964652165.1 uncultured Bifidobacterium sp. | reverse complement strand
TCACGTTCAGCAGGCTGGTTCCGCCTGTGCTCTCCCCGGTTTGATAACGCAGCAGGAACCGGCCGACTTCGTTGTCGAGACCCCCTTTGAGCAGGACGCGGATATTCTGGCCGAGCAACAGCCCGGCTTCCCGGCCGAACAGGGCGCGGCACGCCTGACGCGCCGCGATGATTTCGCCGACCTGGCTGAGCGTGAGCACGGCCACACGGTCGTCGGTGTCGCCGGTCGAACTGGCGCACGGGCTGGATGCCGCGTCCACGGCTGGCGGGCGCGACGGGTCCCCGGCATCCGAGGGTGGCGGACTGGCGCCTGTGGGCAGTTGGCTCCGCGCGTCCCCGGCCGGCGGCGTCGGAGCGACCTGCTCCTGGGCCTGCGAAAGGATGGACTTTTTAGGTCCCTTCATAAATGGTCAGCCAATGAGTCAAGGGTTCAACGCGGGAGCGAACGGCAACCCGGGTCCGTTCGCGCACGCCAACGAGTGCGCGCGCCAGGGCCGCTACTTGTCTTAAGCGACACATCGTGCTCAATACGCAACGCGCTCATCTCCTTTCTTCATCGGCAGACTTGCGATGGGAATGTACCGGTTCGGACGCCCTGCTGGGAGCGCCGGCATCCTGCCGGCGAGTTTCTCGACTCACAACCAAGCCACTCGCCGGCAGGATGCCGGCGCTCCCAGGGCAGGCAGGCGAGACGCCTACCCTACGTTGCGTTTCACCGCGCTTTCACTCGCAGACCAAACTTCTCGGCCGCGCCGGCGAACGACACGACGCCCTGCTCGGCGGTGAGGTGGCGGCCGGCCGCGCCAAACAATCTGATAAGGCCCGCGCCGGAAATGCCGCAGCCCAAAAGGAACTCAGCCGTATCAAGGAGCAACAGCGGCAGCTTGCTCAGCGCCGTGACGCGGCGCTGGCGGTCCTGCGTCGCGAGCCGGAACTGATCACGCCCCGCAGCATCGAGTTCCTCGCTCACGCCCTTGTTGTTCCCTCGAGCGATCCGGCAGACCGCGAGCAGTACGATGCCAAGACCGATCAAGTCGCCATGTCGCTGGCGTGGGCGTTCGAGGAATCGAGCGGCGCATTGGTCAAGGATGTCCACACGCCCGAGTTGGCCCGCGCCGCCGGTCTGCCCGAAAACCCTGGCTTCGATCTGTGGTCAATTCGGCCCGTCGAGAAACGCAGCATTGAGGTCAAAGGCCGGGCCGGAGTCGGCGACGTCGAGGTTTCGGCCAATGAATGGGCCAAGGCGTGCAATCTCCGCGACGAGTACTGGCTGTATGTCGTTTACGGCTGCGCCACCCCCAACCCACGCCTCGTTCGCGTACAAGACCCATTCGGCGCGCTCTTGGCCAGGGCCAAGGGGAGCGTACTCATTGGTCCCAAACAAATTCAGGCAGCAGCGGA